>NZ_JACBEZ010000030.1:0-41796 GCF_013391465.1 Acinetobacter sp. SwsAc2
TTGACTCAAGCATTAATGCAGTACGATCTTCAAAGTTAAGATGATGGTATGACAATTTTATATACTCCATAAACCCTTTAAATTAATTAGGTGGTTTATGTCGCACTTCAAGTTTTACTCTGCCCATATTCATTTTTAAACTGTTATTTAGTTTGCTTTCCGCTCTATTAACATCAAATGTACCTTTATCGCGACAAACAATAGCGCTTCCACTGTCGTGGGTACATTTCAAAACAAATTGGCTTGGAAATTGATCAAAATCAATATTCTTAAAGTCACAATATGTGCCTATAAGCGGGACCAGATGTTTTTCTCCAATCCGATCTATAATCAATTCTCTTACTGCCGATTTATCCGCTAATTTGGTATGTAATGCACTCCTTTCAAAAATCATTCGTGCAGTAACTTTCTCATTAAAACTTTCAGGTTGATTAAAATTTGGCATATACCCTAATTTATTAATGAACCTCTTTTTTAAATATCTCTCATCAGAAACAAACAATGTTCTAAATACTTTTGCTTTATATATAAGACTGTTAATCATGGGTAAAATTTTTAAATACATCTCATTTTTACCAAATAATAACAAATTAAATTATATTATGTATGCTTTAAGAATATTATTTTTACTAAAAGTTCAAAAATCTTCGATCCCTTATAAACAATTAAATGCTATAAAATATAATCCATATATCTTTTTAAATAATGAAAAACAAAAAAGGGCTCCAAAGAGCCCTTTTTTTCATCCAACCACTTATTTTACATAAGTTAGCCAGTGTGCATATTTCGGGTCTTTACCCTGTACTGCATTAAAGAATGTGGTTTGAATTTGTTCAGTGATTGGACCACGCGTGCCGGAACCAATTTCACGGTCATCATATTCACGAATAGGCGTCACTTCAGCAGCAGTACCTGTAAAGAATGCTTCATCCGCAATGTAGAATTCATCACGTGTAATACGACGCTCAACTACGTCATAGCCCAAGTCTTTTGCAATCGTAATAATGGTCTGGCGCGTAATGCCATCAAGTGCACCGCCCGCGATATCTGGCGTATGTAAAACACCATCTTTTACCAAGAATACGTTTTCGCCAGAACCTTGGCATACATAACCTTGAGGGTCGAGCAACATTGCTTCGTCATAACCTGAGTGCGCTACTTCTTGGTGAGCTAAAATCGACAAGGTATAGTTACCTGACGCTTTTGCTTTACACATCGTCACGTTTGGATGGTGATGGGTAAATGATGAAGTTTTCACACGAATACCTTTCGCCATTGCTTCATCACCTAAGTACGCACCCCAGCTCCACGCAGCAACCACCGCATGAATGGTATTGTCTGTTGCAGCAATACCTAATTTTTCAGAACCAATAAAAATAATTGGACGCAAGTAGCAAGACGCTAATTTATTTTCACGAACCACATCAATTTGAGCTTGCTCTAGTGTTGCTTGATCAAACGGGACTTTCATTTGATAAATTTTTGCAGAGTTCAATAAACGCTTAGTGTGTTCTTTTAGACGGAAAATAGCCGTGCCATTCGGTGTTTCATAGGCACGGACACCTTCAAACACACCCATGCTGTAGTGCAAGGTATGTGTTAATACGTGAGTTTTTGCCTCACGCCAGTCAACCAATTGTCCATCTTGCCAAATAAAACCATCACGATCAGCCAAATTCATGACACACACTCCAAATTTATATACACAGTCATGTTACCCAATGCTCACGATTGAGCTTGGATCAATTAATCTTTGCCATAATTTGCAAACGATCACTCGGGTATCGCGCCAGTCCGCAGCATTTACTTGCATGGATTGATTCGCAAGGGCTAAACGGTGGCTCTCGGCTCGTTCACTGAGATAAGCTTGAATCAATGCAGTCGCATCGTCACTGGATAAGCAACTGGCTTTTGCGGCATCTTCAAGGATTCGTACATTGTCGGAATAATGGGCAAGATCTGGATGAGATCCGCTCCATGCCAACACAGCATACTGTGCCATAAATTCGATATCGACGATACCACCTGCGTCTTGTTTTAAATGAAAAATTCCATCTTTTTGTTGTTCTTTAGAAGAACCCAAATGGTCTTTCATTTTTTGACGCATCTTCAGCACTTCTGCGCGTACATTTTCTTCATCTCTTGGCTGCGTCAAAATCCGACAGCGCAATGCTTCAAACTTATCACGCAAACTTGGCTCACCCGCAATCGAACGAGCACGCACCAATGCTTGATGCTCCCAGACCCATGCATTTTTCAACTGATATTGCTCAAAGGCTTTTAAACTGGTGACCAACACCCCCGCTTCACCCGATGGGCGTAAGCGTGTATCGATTTCATAAACCCGACCATCGAGGGTCTGCGTGGTCATCAACGACATAAATTTCTGTGCAACACGCATTGCAAACTCGAATCCACTGATCGACTTCAGCCCATCAGTATCGGCTTGCTCATCCATATAATGAATAAAGACCAGATCTAAGTCCGAGCCATAACCCAGCTCAATCCCACCAACTTTGCCATAACCTACAACAGCAAATGCCAAATGATCGATCGAACAGCGCTGTCCTTCAACATCGAGCGGATAACCATGTTTCTTTGCCGTCATTTGATAGGCTAAATTTAAAGTCGTACTGACCGAAACTTCTGCAATATCGGTCAAAGCATCGGATACTTTCATCAACGGACTTTCAGCCAAAACATCACTAGCCGCAACTGCCAAAACATTGGATTTTTTAAAAAGACGCAGCACACGCATCAAATCTTCAACGTCATCAAGCTCAATGCGAAGCAACTGTTGACGCAGAGAATCTTCCAAATCTTGACGGCGCGGCAACTCAAAGTCCATGGACAAAAATTCATCCAAGAGTACTGGATAATGGGTCAATTCTTCACAAATCCATGGACTTACGGTTGCCATTTTCACCAAGCGCTGTAAAGCCCCTTTACTCTCAATCAACATGACCAAATATACGGTACGTCGCATCACAGACTCAACCAAGGGCATAAGGCGTAGCAGTGCGGCTTGCGGCTTATCTGACTGTAAAATCGCTTCAATCAAATGCGGCCAAAAGATTTTTAAACGCTGTACCGCTTTTGCAGGCAGTTTTTTCAGCGCATGACCATTCCAAAATTCATGAATGAGGTTTTTTGCATTCGCATCCAACACCTCATTTAAACGCGCTTCTAACTGACTAAAGCTTTCTACGAAAGGGTCATGTTCTTTTTCTTTAATTAAATGCTCAAATTGGTAAATAACTTTGGCGCGCTTTTGGTTTAAGTGCTCAATAAATGCATCCCAACTTACAAAACCCAAGGTGTCAATCATCCTTTGTCTGAGTTCTGGTTCTGTTGGCAAAGACTGGGTCTGTTGATCATTTAAGGCTTGAATTGCATGCTCTACACGGCGCAGAAATAAATAAGCTTCTTCCAGCTCACTGACCGCCTGACCATCCAGCAAACCCACTTCACCCAAATGATGCAAGCTCACTAAACATTGACGGTCTTGTAATTCTAATTTTGCCCCACCATAAATTAGCTGAAAAACCTGAACAATAAATTCGACTTCACGAATACCCCCCGCACCCAGCTTAATATCATCTTCGATGTTGCGGCGTAATACTTCACGCTCAATCATGGCTTTCATTTCGCGCATGGCTTCAAAAGCGGTGTAATCGACATACTTACGGAATACGAAAGGACGAGTCATGTCCAACAACTCATCCCCCTCTCTGCCCCCTGTCACAATCCGCGCTTTGATCCACGCATAGCGCTCCCACTCACGTCCATGTTGGCTTAAATACTTCTCCAGCGCAGCATGACTAATGGCCAATGCAGAACCATCGCCCCAAGGACGCAAGCGCATATCCACACGGAAGACAAAACCATCAGCCGTGATATGGTCCAACAAGTAAATGAGCTTCTGACCCCACAAAATGCAAAACTGCTGTACGTCGATGCATTTACGACCATTGGTTTCACCTTGCTCATCGAAAGCAAAAATCAAGTCGATATCACTGGACAGGTTCAACTCTTGTGCACCGAGCTTCCCCATCGCAACCACAATTAAATCTTGAATTTTATGGTTATAGCCCACAGGCTGACCATGTTTAGCCACCAATGGCGCTAAGGCAAACGCTTTTGCCACACAAATGGCTGCATCAGCAAAATCAGATAGCTCCCGCGTTAGCGTCATCACATCGATCAGTTGATTGGCATCCTGCCAAATCCAGCGAAACATTAAACGCGCACGTAAAATTCGGATGGTGCGCATCCATGTAGTTTCATCACTGATCTCTTTTAAGGTGTTTTGAACGACATCGAAAATTTGTTCGGTGGTCAATGGCTGAGAAAATTGATCAATTGCATAATCTTGTTCAAGATAAACCTGATGTATAGATAGGACTTGTTCCGCATATTGACTTGCGCGCAATGTCTTTTGCAATTGCTCAGCATTCATGATCGACCCTTTCGCATTGTTTTGGTTATTTATAACAGCAGATCATGAGATTAGGCGAATTATTTTATAAGAAAAGTATGATTATTCACTAAATTCTTGTTGGGATGTCTCGAGTGACAATGCTTGATGTGCGCTGTTCGAACGTGGCAGGCTGACGATAAAAGTTGAACCGACACCTTCTTTCGATGTGACTGAAATTTCACCTTTATTCAAATCGACAAACCGCTTACACAGCACCAGACCTAGACCCGTCCCTTTCTCCCCCGCTGTCCCCTTAAAACTAACAGTTAGTTTCGGTTCAAACAACGATTCGATTTGCCCCAATGTCATACCTAGACCAGTATCTTGAATGTAGATATCGATAAAGTCATCACGTTGTTTGGCATCAATCGTCACAACACCTTCGCCATGCATATGGGTAAATTTCAGCGCATTTGATACCAAGTTTTGGATCACCGAGGTCACCATGTTGATATCTGCAAAAATTTTTAAATCATCTGGGACACGGTCAATCAGTTGAATATTTTTATTAATGGCCAACGCATGCAACACATCAAAAACGATTTGAGAGGACTGCTTAAGTTTGTAATGGATGGGGTGATAAACAAAACGTCCGCCCTCTGCCATCGCCCAATTCAATAAACTCTCTAACAAGCTATAAGTCGATTGTGCGGTATCATGCAAATAATCTGCAATACTTTGCACACCAGACTCATCCAAACTTTTGCGCTCTTCAGCCAACACCTCAGAAAAACCAATTAAGCCATGAAAAGGCGCCCTTAAATCATGTGCAATAATTTGGAAAAATTTGGTTTTACTGACATTCATGGCCACCTGTTGTTCATACAACTCTTTGAGCTCCGCATTTTCCATGCGCAAATGCAGCAGATTGAGAAAACCAGAGGCCAGTTCATAAACATTTTCTACAGCATCCTGCGTAAAAGCGTCCAACTGTTCATCAAAGAAAATCACTTGCCCTACAGATTTATCCGATGCCTTTAAATCCAATGCGATGATCCGCTGATGTTTAAACCCTAAAGCATTCACCTGCTGAGAAAGACGATGATAATGGCGATGCAGGGCATCAATCGTGATATCACCTTCAAAATGGGTGGAAAAATTGGTTTCAGCGGGTAACTGAAAAGCATTGAATGCATGTTTGCCCGAATACCAACTATAAGGTTCATTGCTAAACGTTAAAATTGCGGCATGTGCACCTAAAATTTTTCGCGCAAATTTGAGAAAGCTCTTAATTTTATTGTCATTACTGTTCACGCCCAACAACAAAGACAAGTGACAAGCACTTAACTGTTCTGTATCAGACCCGACATCTAGCAATTGAATACCCATTTCTGCCTCATCTTTTGTGATTTTAGCGGCACAAACCCATTATTTACTCTATGTATTAGCAAATTTTCAGCATTAAAACAATATAAAAATACAACAATACAAGCGTGGCATTTAACAAAAAAATCAATTATGTCATGCTTTTATCTTGTCACTACTTTCTCTTTTTGAAAAATCGTTATTTATCAGAATGATTAAAACAAAATTTTGAGTCAATCATATGAGGAAATAATTAAGCAAACCCACACCAAACATTCAATTGCTTTAAGCCATCTGTAACGTTTTACGGCGATTTAATTCAAATCTTAAATTTCAGGCAATAAAAAACCCAAGACTGAATATGCTTGGGTTTTTTAATATCTTGGTCCCGAGGGTCGGACTCGAACCGACACGTCATCTCTGACAGCGGATTTTGAGTCCGCCGCGTCTACCAATTTCACCACCTCGGGAAGGTGTTGATGCGTATATTAAACTTTTTGAAAAACTTGTCAACGCAAGTTGGTGGTGATTGGCTATTTTTAAGTCATATTTGATTTTTTAGCTTTATATTTGTGCAATTTCAGCGTTTTTCTGCAAAAACGCATATACTAAGCGCAATTTTGACCTCCCTTATTTTGACGCTGCTTTCCCATCATGCAACTTTCTGATTTTAATTTCGACCTCCCTAATGAACTCATTGCCCGTTATCCTTTAGACACGCGCAGTGCTTCTCGACTGTTACACCTCGATGCTCAAGGTCAGCATCATGACTTTCAATTCACCGACATTTTAGATTTGCTCGATGCAGGTGATTTACTGGTCTTAAATGACACCAAAGTGATGAAAGCACGTCTCAAAGGCAAACGTGCCAGCGGTGGAGCTGTCGAGGTTCTGGTAGAACGCATGCAAGATACATTTATTGCACACTGCCACATCAAAGCCAGTAACACACCCAAAGCGGGTGCTGAGCTCTTTATTGGCCCAGATGCCGTTAAAGTCACGGTGTTAGGTCGTCATGAAAATTTATTTATTGTGGAGTTTTCCCAGCCAATTTTAACGGTGCTGGATTTATACGGACAACTTCCGATCCCTCCTTACTTCAACCGTGAAGCTGAAGCCATTGATACCGAGCGTTATCAAACAGTATTTAATGATCCAACCAAGTTAGCCAGTGTCGCTGCACCCACCGCAAGCTTACACTTTGACCAAAAGCTGTTGGATCAACTTGAAGCCAAAGGTATTCAGAAAACCTTTGTCACTTTACACGTCGGTGCTGGCACCTTTCTGCCTGTACGTACCGATGACATTTCCAATCACATTATGCACAGTGAGTGGTGTGATGTTCCAGAGCACGCGGTTGAGCTGATTCGCCAAACCAAAGCTCGTGGTAACAAGGTGATTTCTGTTGGAACAACCGCCACTCGTGCCGTAGAAAGTGCGGCTCAAGCGCATCAGGGTGAACTCAAAGCATGGACGGGAGATACTCAAATTTTTATCTACCCAGGTTATGAGTTCAAAGTGGTGGATCGTCTTATCACCAACTTCCATCTGCCTGAATCGACCCTTCTGATGTTAGTTTCAGCGCTGTCAAATCGTGATAATATTTTGGCAGCTTATCAACATGCGGTAGCCAACCAGTATCGCTTCTTTAGTTATGGCGATGCCATGTTAGTCGACCAACTTCAACCCAAATAAGAACCTCACATGCCTATCGATACGATCAAACATTCCATTCATATTCGACGTAAAAAGAATAAAGTTGTGTTTGATAATATCGACAGGCTTTGGGACATCGGCCGAGGGGCCGATTCGGCACAAGACATTCTTGACCGACTGCATCCTTGGAATGCCCCGATTACCCTGAAATTTGAAAATGTGCTGCCTATTCTACTTGGAATAGTCGGCATTTTTTTTATTGTGCCAGTGTTCTTTACCGGAGAGCACATTTGGACCTTATTCAGCTTTTTATTTGGCTTAGGCTGTCTGCTTTGGGCCTATTTAAGTTATGAGCAAGATGATCCACTTGAAGAGGTCACTGACTATCTCGAAAAACAAATTATTCATAAAAAATACCAGCTCAACGAGTTTACCCCTCCGCAGCATATTGGCGTAGCGCTACAACCTGCATTTTTTATTGCCCACCTCAAACAACTGTTTCCAATTTTTAATCAAGGCACCATCAGCAATGATATTCCTTACTACGCCAGTACCACTTGGCAGGATGAAGCAGGACAACAACATCAGGTTTTGTTGTTTCAATATCATTTTGTTGATGAAATTCGTGTGCGTGATAAAGATGGCAATGAGTTAAAAGTTAAAGAAGTGCATAAAGACTTATGGGGATGTTTTGTCTTTGAGGTACCCACGCAAGGACTCGCGATTACCGCATACAATAAAAAATTTTATTATCCTTATAGTTTTCCATGGCATAGCAGTGATATTCAGATTAACCAGAAACTCAAATTTTTTGGTACTGACCAGATGCAGATGGCCAAACTTCTCTCCCCTGCATTTGTGCTGCGTACTGCCGATTTTTTCCGTTCTCGTGAAGGCGATTTACTTTTTCATCCTGAAAAAAATATCTTGTGCTATATCAGCCCACAAAACCTGTTTGAAATATCCAGCAAAGCAAAAAAAATCAATGACATTTCGACATTGCGTGGACACTTACGCACATTTAAATTACCTTATCTAGAGCGCTTAGAATCTGATCTAACGCAATTTTTAAAATAATGACATTTTGCCGTTTGAGGACTGTATGGGGCTATTGATTTTCTTATTGATTATTATTGCGATCGTGTTCGGCGTAATCGTCATTCGCAATAATATTGTGCGACACCACAATGCAACCATTCGCGCATGGTCGGATGTAGCAACCTATGAGCGTCAGAAAATAAAAATTCTAGATGGCTTAGAACCTTTGGTCGAACAATACTCTAGCTTTGAGAAAGGCACCTTGGAAAAAGTCACTGAGCTCCGTCAGAACATTCTCAACCTGAACTTAAACAATACGGATGTCAACCAATTACAGCGCATTGAAGCATTAAACCAAGAGCTGATGCGTAGCCTCAATGTTGTGGTCGAAAACTACCCTGAACTTAAAGCTAATGATATTTATCTCAAAATGATGAATGAAATTGGAGAGCAAAACGAAAATGTCGGTGCTGCGATCAGCATTTTTAACCGCAATGTCGAACTGTTTAACAACCACATTCAAATCTTTCCGAATAACATTGTAAACACCATGACTGTTGGTAAAAAAGCTGTGCGTCCATTCCGTGACGCTGCTGCGCTGCAAAATTTTGATTACCGTCCCAATTTCAACTAAAAAGATCGCTTTAACACGAACAACACATCCAAGGCACTCATTTTGAGTGCCTTTTTAACCTCTATATTCACAACCTCGTCCATGCGATCAACTCTTTTCGTCCTAATCACGACTCACTCGCCACGATGACATAAATTCAAACTGGAACAACCCTTACAGCACATCACCCTGCTCAGAAAAGCTTTGCTTTAAAAGTGTTACAACACTGGTGTTTATTTGCATAATCAAGGAAAATAGCCTCCTTTTAGCGGCGAACTGTTTTTTCGCTCTTGCACTGCAAGCAGAGCAGTGCTTTGCTCTTGTTCAGGATATTTTATGAAGTTTGAAAAATTAGGTCAGTCGGGTCGCGCCCGTCGTGGTCGTTTAACTTTAGAGCATGGTGTGGTTGAAACCCCTGTGTTCATGCCTGTCGGCACTTATGGTACGGTGAAAGGCATGCTCCCGCGTGATATTGAAGACATCAAAGCGCAAATTATTTTAGGCAATACCTTCCATCTTTACCTACGCCCTGGCCTTGAAGTGATTAAAGAGCACGGCGGCCTGCATAAATTCATGAAGTGGGATAAGCCCATTCTGACCGATTCAGGCGGCTTCCAAGTCTTCAGCTTGGGCGCGATGCGTAAAATTAAAGAAGATGGCGTAACTTTCCGCTCTCCAATTGATGGCTCTAAAGTATTTTTGTCTCCTGAAATTTCAATGGACATCCAACATACATTGAACTCAGACGTCGTGATGATTTTTGACGAATGTACACCTTATCCTGCAACACATGAAGAAGCACAAAAGTCGCTACAATTGTCATTGCGTTGGGCAAAGCGTTGTAAGACTCAGCATCATGATGTGCTTGAAAATAAAAATGCGCTATTCGGCATTATTCAAGGTGGTATGTATGAAGACTTACGTGATGAGTCTTTAAAAGGCTTGCTTGAAGTGGGTTTTGACGGTTATGCCATTGGTGGTCTGTCCGTCGGTGAACCGAAAGAAGAAATGATCAAGGTGCTGGATTATCTTCCAGAAAAAATGCCAGCAGACAAACCGCGCTACTTGATGGGCGTGGGTAAACCTGAAGACATCGTAGAAGGCATCCGCCGTGGCGTTGATATGTTTGACTGTGTCATGCCTACACGTAATGCCCGAAATGGACATTATTTTGTGACCGACGGTTTAGTACGTATCCGTAACAGTAAATACCGTCATGATCAAAGTCCGCTTGATCCACACTGCGACTGTTATACCTGTACCAACTTTACTCGCGCTTACTTATTCCATTTGGAAAAATGTGGAGAGATGCTGGGTTCAATGCTCGGTACTATTCACAACTTACGTTACTACCAACGCTTCACTCAAGACATTCGTGATGCATTGGATAATGATCGCTTTGATGCCTTTGTTGAAGATTTTTATGCACGTCGTGGTTTAGAAGTTCCACCTTGCCCCCAAGATTAATTGTTGTGAGCATTTGCGCTTGGTAAAAAGACAAGGTAAATTGCAGAACAAGTCTATTTATGATCAATTCGTTGGTCACCGTTTTTTTAGTTTAGGAATTTGAAATGAGCCTTTTTATTTCTACAGCTCACGCAGCGGGTGAAGCTGCACAACAACCAAGTATGGTCGCAAACTTATTGATGATTGCTGTTTTTATTGCAATCTTTTACTTCTTAATTTGGCGCCCTCAAGCAAAACGTGCCAAAGAGCACCGCTCTTTGGTTGAAAGTCTTGGCGTAGGCAGCGAAGTGGTATTTGCTGGTGGCTTAATGGGTAAAATCACTAAACTCGAAGGTGACTTTGCAGTGGTTGAACTGAGCCGCGGTGTAGACGTAAAAATTCAACGCGCAAGTGTGATTTCAGTTCTTCCTGAAGGCACATTAAATAACCTTTAATCAAAAAAATTAGTCGTGCATCCGCACGACTTTTTTCATTTTAAGAAGAAAACAAATGCGTTACCCAGCATGGAAATATCTACTGATTCTCGTGGTTTTGACGATCAGTACATTATATGCCCTGCCTAGTTTGTATCCGGATGAGCCTGCGGTTCAAATTTCTGGTGCCAAAGCTGGTACCCAAATTGACCAAAGCATCGTACAAAAAGCAGAGCAGATTTTAAAATCTGAAAGTATCTCAAGCCATGACAACAGTTTTAGCAATAATGCTGCACTGTTACGTCTTGACTCTAGCGAAGCACAATTAAAAGCCAAAGAAGCGTTACGTCGTGGCCTTGGTGATGACTATGTTGTCGCGTTGAACTTGGCGCCAACCACGCCAGAGTGGCTACAAAAAATTGGTGCAAAACCAATGAAGCTCGGTCTGGACTTACGTGGTGGTGTTCACTTCTTATTAGAAGTGGATATGGATAAAGCGATTGCTCAGCGCATGGAAACCTCTGCGACGGATTTACGTCGTCAGTTCCGTGACAACAAAATTAAATTTAACAGCCTTGCATTAAACAACAACACCATTACCGTTCAGTTCGCCAACAATGATGATCGTACTGCGGCTCAAGACTACTTACGTAGTAATGGTAATGAGTTTAATCAGCAAGCGGTCGCAACTGCGACAGGTTCAACCTTACGTTTAACCTATACCGATGTTCGCCGCCAAGAAATTCAATCTTATGCCGTGAACCAAAACTTAACCACTTTACGTAACCGTATTAACGAGTTAGGTGTGGCAGAAGCCTTGGTACAAACACAAGGTAGTAACCGCATCGTGGTTGAGCTCCCAGGTGTTCAGGACACTGCTGAAGCAAAACGTGTCTTGGGTCGTACAGCAAACCTAGAGTTCCGTTTGGTCTCTGACCAAAATGACCAAGTGATTGACCCTTATACGGGCAAGAGCAATGGTCAACCGCTTCCACCAGGAACCGAACTTTTTGCATATCAGTCTTTAGACAGCGGACGTGAATTACTTTTAAACCGTAACCGTATTTTAACGGGTGAACGTGTTCAAAACGCATCAAGTGGCTTTAGCCAAGACACTGGCGGTGCTGAGGTAAACATTACATTAGACACAGCAGGTGGCAAACTGATGGCCGATGCAACCCGGAATGCGGTGGGTAAGCGTATGGCTGTGTTGTTCATTGAAAATAAACAACGTATTAGCTATATCACCGATCCTGCAACTGGTGCGCAAACTGAAGTCCGTACACCCTATGCAGAGTCTGTCGTGATTAACGCTGCAACCATTCAAGCAGTCCTCGGCTCTCAATTCCGTATCACGGGTCTAGATTCACCTCAAGAAGCGTCTGAACTTGCACTAATGCTACGTGCTGGTGCACTTGCTGCGCCAATGTACTTTGTTGAAGAACGTGTAGTGGGTCCAAGCCTCGGTCAAGAAAACATTGATAAAGGTGTGCTATCAACTCAAATCGGCTTCTTACTAGTCGCAATCTGGATGGTAGTCTTCTTCCGTCTCTTTGGCTTAATTGCTAACTTTGCCTTGGTCTTCAACTTAGCCATGATTCTAACCGTCATGTCTTGGATTGGTGCTTCCCTCACCCTGCCGGGTATTGCGGGTATCGTGATTACCATTGGTATGGCGGTCGATGCCAACGTCTTGATCTGTGAGCGAATACGTGAAGAAATGAAGTGGGGAGCATCACCCAAACAAGCCATTGTGGCGGGTTATGACCGTGCTTATAACACCATTTTCGACTCAAACTTAACCACATTCTTGGTTGCGTTTATCCTATTTGCTATCGGTACAGGCCCAATTAAAGGCTTCGCTGTGACCTTAATGATCGGTATTATCTGCTCTATGTTTACTGCTATTACAGTAACACGTGCGATTGTACAGCTCATTTATGGCAAAAAACGTAACTTGAAAAAGTTGAGCATATAAGGAGATCGATGATGACTGATGTGACTCAACAAGATTCAAAAAAATACGGCCGTCCAGATGATGAACGTGTAATTGATTTTATGAAGATTGCGCTGCCTGCAGCCATTCTTTCTATTGTCTTAACCATTGGCAGCCTATTCTTTATTTTCACCAAGGGTCTTAACTTAGGTTTGGACTTTACTGGTGGTATTTCTGCCGAATTGAACTATAGCAAACCCGTGAAGTCGGCCGATGTCTCTGCTGCACTGACCAAAGCTGGCTTTCATGACCCTGTGGTACAAACCATTGGTTCAGATCGTGATTTGATTGTGCGTATGCCTGTACAAGAAGACACAGCCGCAGAAGACTTAACCAAAACCATTACCCAAGCTGTACAGCTACCGGGTAACTCTGCTTCAGTTAACAAAGTTGATGTGGTGGGTGGACAAGTCGGGAATGAACTCTACATTCGCTCAGCGGGTGCTGTGGCTTTAGCGTTACTGCTGATGTTGGTCTACGTAACGATTCGCTTTGAATTCAAACTGGCGATGGGTGCTGTACTGTCTTTGTTCCATGACGTGGTGGTCACCATCGGTATTTTTGCCATGATGCAGTGGCCATTTGACTTAACTGTATTGGCTGCAATTCTGGCTCTGATTGGTTTCTCATTGAATGACAACATTGTCGTTTCGGATCGTATTCGTGAAAACTTCCGTAAGATTCGTGGCGCTTCGCCTTTAGAGATCGTCAACATCGCTTTAACTGAGACCCTACGTCGTACCATTCACACCTCAATGACTTTATTGTTGGTGGTGATCTCGATGATGATCCTCGGTGGTGATGGCCTTAAATGGTTCTCCGTTGCAATGTTTGTGGGCGTCTTTGTGGGTACCTACTCTTCAATCTACATCGGTACAGCTTTTGCTTTATGGCGTGGCTTAAACCGTCAAGACTTCATTGTTCAAGTGAAGCCTGAGTTTGAAGAAGAAAATGAAATTCCATAAATGCACACCATAGTGTGAAAAAGAAAGCCTCTCAATCGAGAGGCTTTTTTATGTCGGTGAGAAGGTGTTGTACCAGCTCAATCTGAGGCAACGCATAGCCACGGCAGGACTGTTCTGCCCGCCAAGCCACGGTCAACATCACATCTCCCAACTCAAAATTTTGATAGGCAAAACTCCCAATCAGCGGATGACTACACATGCCGCCATTATGCGTTGGATGTGCTTGAGTGTTCAGTTCATTTAAGTTTAAACGAATGCCTAAACCCGAGGCTTTAAGCACCGCTTCTTTGGTGGTCCAGACCTTAAACCAGTATGCTTTGTCCTGATCAAACTCGTGCCACACGCGAAGTTCCTCTACGTGAAAAGCATGTTTAGCCAAAGCCTCAAAGCGTACTTTTCGGCTTAATTCTTCCACGTCCACGCCTAAATCTTGCATCCACTCACTGGTAGCTAAAGCATAGTAATCTTGGCTGTGACTATGATTAAAATGAAAGGAAGGCTGATCAAGCAAATAAGGTTTACCTGTCTCACTCAACGCAATGGAGTGATCATCCACAATCATCTGCCGTTGTTCGGATAAGCATTGATTGCGATATTGATAAATGGCTTGTTTTCGCTGTGCAATTTGCTCAACACGTGACAGGTTGTGATCCACCAGCACAATGTCCTCAATCTTTTTCAGCTCAACACGTATTGTCCTTGCCACTTTGCCTTCCTATCATAGTTTCATGCATCATAAAATAAAAAAGCCCAAAGATCACTTTGGGCTTTTCAGCATCAAAACCTTAATGCCTGATTAGCGTTTGAATTTCTTCTCAGCTTTCTTAAATTTCTGAACATAACGACGCTTACGCGCTGCTGTACGTTCATCCACCTGTGATTTACGTCCTTCAAATGGGTTTTCAGAGGTTTTAAACTCAATACGTACTGGCGTACCTTCAAGTTTGTACACTTTACGGAATACGTTTTCTAAATAACGACGATAATCCGCAGGCGTTTTATCAACTTTGTTACCATGCACCACAATCGTAGGTGGATTTTGTCCACCCATATGGGCATAACGCATTTTAATACGGCGACCACCGACCATTGGCGGTTGGTGCGCATCCGTAGCATCACTTAAAATTTGTGTGATTTTTGCAGGTGAAACTTTCAAATGTGACGAATCATAAGCACGGTGAATCGATGGATATAGATCCCCCACACCCGTACCATGCAATGCAGAAATCAAATGCACTTTCGCCCAAGGAATAAAGTCAAAGCGACGATCAACATCCAACTTACATTGTTTGCGATCATACTCAGACATATTGTCCCATTTGTTAATCGCGATCACCATCGCACGGCCCGCTTCAAGCGCGTAACCAATCAAATGTAGATCTTGCTCAACCACACCTTCACGTGCATCAAGAACAACCACAATGACATGGGCATCTTTAATCGCCTGTAGGGTTTTCACAATTGAGAACTTCTCAATCATTTCATCGACTTTACCTTTACGACGCACACCTGCAGTATCGATTAAGGTGTAATGACGGCCATCACGTTCATACGGGATATAGATCGAGTCGCGGGTTGTCCCCGGTTGGTCAAATGCAACTACACGCTCTTCACCCAACAAACGGTTCACTAGCGTCGATTTACCGACGTTTGGACGACCAATAATCGCTAAACGTAAGCCTGTGTTCTTGTCGTGCTCATCTGCATCTTCATCTTCAGGCACACTTGAAAGCACATCTTCAAGCATTTGCTGTACACCGCGACCATGGCTCGCAGCCACTTGCATGGGTTCGCCCATACCCAACTTGTAGAATTCAACAAGTGCAGCTTCGGCATGTACACCATCAACTTTGTTCGCCACAAGGTAAACTTTCTTACCGAGTGTACGCAGCTCACGCGCAATTTGCTCATCCGATGCGAGTAGGCCTGCGCGTGCATCGACGACAAATACAATAATATCGGCTTCATTGATGGCAGTTTTAGACTGTTCTGCCATGTAAGAGTCGATACCGCCTTCATTTTCGCCAATACCACCAGTATCAACCACAATGAAAGACTTATTTTGAAATACAGCATCACCATATTTACGGTCACGAGTCAGACCGGCAAAGTCAGCAACAAGCGCGTCTCGGCTTTTGGTGATCTGGTTAAATAGCGTTGATTTTCCGACGTTCGGACGACCAATGAGCGCAATTACGGGTTTCATAGATTAACCTTTATTCAAGATCAGCCAGTGAGACTGGTCTGAACATCAGAAACTGGAAGAAAAATTAGGTGAAAAACCTGAATAAAAACTCGGGGTTTTGACTAAGCAAACACCCCGAGGAATTTTAAAAAATACGAATTTCGACTAGTTTAACATAAGTCGAACAGAATTAACGATTCTGCCAAATGCTTAATGCACCCTTTCGTGTTGCAACATAGAGTTGATCATCAATCACACGTAAAGTACGCACTTCACCAGACGTCTTCGCACGACCGATCAATTCACCTGTCGCAGGGTTCAGCATGTGCAATACGCCATCTAGATCACCGACAATCAAGTCTTGGCCCAACATCACAGGATTACTCAATTGGCGGTTCAGCAGGCTGTCATTTTCCCAAAGCTTTTGACCCGTGCTAATTTCATAAGCCACTAACTTGCCGTCAGTTTGCGCCACAAATACACCATTACCCACCACTTCAGGGCGCTGCGTACTGCTTGAGTCTTCACTCCACACCACCTGCTGTGAAGCCAAATCTGTCATGGTCACTTGACCTTGATAGCTGGTCGTAATCAAGTACTGGCCTGCTACTACAGGATCACCATCAACATCATTCAAACGTTGAATATCGGAACGACCATCCGACACAGCCACACGGCGCTGCATACGTGGCACGCCTGTAAGCACATCTAAAGCATAAACATAGGCATTAGCTGAAGAAATCAGCACTGTACGCGCATCAACAGGAACAGGCGCTGCATTACCACGTAAGCTAAGTTGTACATTTGGTAAGTTATAAGTCCACACTTGCTGACCTGTTGCCAAATCATGCGCAAAAACAGTGCCATCATTACTTACAGAAATGACACGACCAGCTTGAATCAACGATGGCGCAAGAAGTGCACCCGTTAATTGTGCTGTCCATTTTTGCTCGCCAGTAGCCTGATCTAAAGCAAACAACTGACCTTTGGCGTTACCTACAATGACATGACCATCGGCAGCTTCAACGCCTGAACTCAAACCGGCTTTAGATACTTCTTTTTGCCATAGTTTTTGTTTACCTTGATATGCCGTCACTAGACCTTTAGGGTCAAGCGCAAAAACTACACCGTTGTCGGCATCAAGGCGTAAACGTAAAGGATCAGCAGTCGAAGTTGAAGACACACTTTGAGAAAATACAGGAGTCAGGGTTTTCGCCTGCGTCAGTTTTGGAAGTGGATTCGGCTTAACTTCTTCTACTTTTCCGCTACTTGCGCAACCCGCAAGTGCCAAAGTTAATACGGTTAATGCGCACGAAATTTTGTATTTTCTATTCATTCAGTTTCTTCCGCTGCTGTTTCTATAAGTGGACGTTCGATTTCAGGATCATCAACTAAAATACCAACACTTTCGAGTTTAATTTGTAAAATTTGGCGTTCTTGTTTACGTTCAACCAACTGATCCCATGCACTTTGATAGGCTTTTTTCGCATTTTCGATGTCGTTTTTAGCCACATAGACATCGCCCAAAGCTTCATCGGCTGTCGCTTTAAAAGCAGGATCTTTTACCAATGCAAGGTTTTTAATCGCATCATCAAACTTCTTTTGAGCCAATTGTGCATACGCTAAACGCAATTTCACAATTTGCATTAAGCCGTCGTCATCCACTTTCGAGTTTTCAACTTTCTTCAACGCTTTTTCAGCACTAGCATAATCCGCTTTGTCATAGGCCAATTTTGCCATCAACAATTGCGTTTGAATGGCCTGCGCCGAATCTGGTGCCTCTTTCACAATTTTGTCCGCAGTTGCAGACAAGGCTGTAAATGCATCACCTTGCGTTGCACGTGCTTCATCCATCAATTGCTGAACTTTAGCCGTGTTCATTTGGTTCTCGGCTAAAGCCTTCTTCTGCCAGTATTGCCATCCAAAAAAGGCAATCAGCGCAATTAAAATCCCACTAATAATGGCTGAACCATATTTCTTAGTGAAAGACTTTAAACTATCAAGTTGCTCATCATCACTTAATGCGCTCATGTGACTACCCTTTCCTTATATTTTGGCTTATTTTGAAGAAAATTTTTCAATCATAAATGGCACGATGTCATCCACCGCAACCAAAGTTTGTTCAGCTGTTGCCAACTCTTTTACGGCAAACTGTGCAGCTTCCACCTCGCGCTCACCCAAAATAAGGGCAAACAATGCGCCAGACTGATCCGCTTTTTTCATTTGCGACTTCATTGAACCATGTGAACCAACTTTCAAACGAAGCGTACTTGATGCAGCATCTAACTGGTTACGAATTTGTTCTGCAAGCACCAAAGCTTTGCCTTGAGAAGCAGGATCTGCCAATAAAAACATTTCGCAGTCACGTACAGGTGTAGCGTCTTCCACTTGTTCAAGCAACAACAATAAACGCTCCATACCCATCGCAAAGCCAACTGCAGGTACAGACTGATCGGCTTTGCCTTTAAGCTGACCCACTAAGCCATCATAACGACCGCCCGCACAGACTGTGCCTTGTGAACCTAAATGCGTGGTGGTCCACTCAAATACAGTTTTATTGTAATAATCTAAGCCACGCACCAGCTTTTGGTTAATCACGAAGCTCACACCTGCATCGGTTAAATACTGCTGCAAAGTGGCAAAGTGGTGTAGTGTCTCTTCCCCCATAAAGTCATGCAACTTCGGTGCATTTTCTAAAATGGCTTGGGTTTTTGCATCTTTAGAGTCAAGGATACGTAGTGGGTTGGTGGTTAAACGACGCTGTGAATCTTCATCTAAATCATTTTTATGTGATTCTAAGAACTCCACCAATGCCGCACGATAAGCTGCACGCTCATCAGACTCACCGAGAGTGTTCAACTCAAGTTGAACTTTATCTGCCACACCCATGCGTTTCCACAGACGTGCCGTCATCAAAATCAGCTCAGCATCCATATCTGGGGTTGCGACACCAAAGGTTTCCACGCCGAACTGGTGGAACTGACGATAACGACCCTTTTGCGGCTTTTCATAACGGAACATCGGCCCGATATACCAGACACGAGGCGTCGCACCTCGAAGCAAGTTATGCTCCAGCATGGCGCGTACACAGCCTGCTGTTCCTTCAGGACGCAAAGTCAAAGACTCAGGCGGATTACCTTTGTCCAAGAAGGTGTACATTTCTTTTTCAACGATATCCGTTGCATCACCAATTGAACGTTTGAACAAATTGGTTTGTTCAACAATAGGCAAACGAATTTGCTGGTAGCCATACGCATCCATCAATGATGCGAGATGCTGTTCAAGACGTCTCCACGCTGGTGTTTGCGTAGGAAGAATGTCATTAAAACCTTTGATTGCGACAATTGAACTCATGATGAACTACGGATGATCTCTTTAGATTTAGCTTCTTTAAGCTCTGAAACACGCTGACGAACCATCGTTTCGATTTCGTCAACCAACTGATTTGTGTCAATTAAATGGCTCTTTTCACCATTACGATACACCAGTGAGCGTGGACTTGCACCAACTACACCAATATCGGCTTCTTTGGCTTCACCCGGACCATTCACTTTACACCCAATCACCGACACATCCATTGGGGTACGAATATCTTCTAAACGCTCTTCTAAGGCTTGCATCACTGAAATCACGTTAAACTCTTGACGTGAACAGCTTGGACAAGCAATGAAGTTAATGCCATTTGAGCGAAGACTGAGTGATTTTAAAATATCAAAACCAATCTTAATCTCTTCTTCAGGTTCCGCTGCCAAGGAAATACGCATGGTGTCACCAATGCCATCCAACAACAAACCGCCCAATGCAATCGCAGACTTCACTGAACCCGTACGGTAAATTCCAGCTTCCGTCACACCCAGGTGTAACGGATTATCAATTTGCTGTGAAAGTAGGCGATAAGCATCCATGGTTAAAAACACATTGGATGCTTTCACTGAGACTTTGAATTCGTGGAAATCTAAACGATCTAGAATATCAATATGACGCATCGCCGACTCAAGCAATGCCTGACCTGTTGGCTCACCATATTTCTTTTGAATATCTTTTTCCAGTGAACCTGCATTCACCCCAATACGCATAGAAATATCGTTATGGCGCGCTGCAGCCACCACTTCACGGATTTTAGCTTCAGAGCCAATATTCCCTGGGTTAATTCGTAAACAATCCGCACCCAAGTCCGCAACACGCAGTGCAATCTTGTAGTCAAAATGAATATCTGCAACCAACGGCACCGATGAACGCTTACGAATTTCACCAAAAGCCTCTGCAGCTTCCATCGTCGGTACAGAAACACGCATGATGTCCGCACCTACATCTGCACAGCGCTGAATTTGCGCTAGCGTTGCTTCCACATCACAAGTTTCAGTATTGGTCATACTTTGAATGCTGATGGGTGCATCGCCACCGACATAGACTGAACCTACACGAATCTTGCGAGTAGGCTTGCGTTTAATTGGATTTACAATCATTGCTTTTCCTTGATCCCATTAACGTGACAAGCGGAAATCTGCTTTTCCACCGACGGTATATGGTGACAATGAAATACTTTCATTATTTAAGCTGAGTGACACAGCAGCGGCATCATCGATACGAATTTGAAAAGGTGTCTCGCCAGCAAGCTCAAGTGTAGAGGCTTGACGCCCTGTTGCCAGTACTTTGCCAGTTGAATCGACAATATGTACAGACGTAGGACGATTGAACTCAAGTTTCAACTGATCCCCTGTGGTTGCAGCAGCACCATTCATATTGATGATTTGTACATCAGATTCCATCTGCGGAGTCGCAGCCTCATCTGTACTGCCTGACCAATTTTGAATCATGCCGAACAACGCTGCCAAAATCGCAATTACAACAATCGCAATCAGTCCACGTTTCAACCATTTACGGTTACGGTCACGGTTAGAACCAGGTAATTTACCCATGATTTTAATCGGTGAATTATTCAATGCGTGATTTGGCAATAGCCCCGTATCATTGGCATAGATGTCATCAAAACGCTGAATAATCGTAGTAGCATCCACTTTTAGGAACTTCGCATAAGTACGATAGTAACCCTTAATGAAGGTCGCTTCTGGAAGTGCTGTATATTCGTCCTGCTCAAGTGCAGTTAAGGTCTTGAGTGGAATATTCAACTCTTTGGCAACGTCGCTTAATTCACGTTTTTGTGTAATACGAATTTGACGAAGATAATCACCCGGACGTTGGATATTTCCTAAAGCATTGCTAGAACCATTCGATTGTGGTGAATTAGGATTTACTTCCATACGGCCTCAGTAGTGTACTGTAATTGCAAATAACGTTTGTATTCTTGACTGTCTGGATACAATGCACGTAGCTGGTTGACCAGTACTTGCGAACCCATCGTGTCATGATTTGCTCGCGCAATTCGGATCCCAATCCAAAGCGCACGCGCATCTAAGTTTTTCTCGCCAACCGCTCGCACAAACTGTTCATAGTACTGCGCAGCTTCAGCATTTTGCTGACGTAAATATGAAATTTCCGCCATTTCGATCATGGCAAGATAGGCACCTGAGTTTACCTGTAGGGCTTGTTTAAAAGCAGCTTCTGCTTCCGCCACTCGACCTACTTGTAGATACGCACGACCTAAATTTTCCAATGCTCGATAACGTTGATCATACCCTAAAGTTGAACCTGCAACTTGAAGTTGATCAATCGCGTCATTATAACGCCCAATTTGATATAAATACGTACCGTAGTTGTTACGAGCCTGTGCATTTTTTGGCTCAGCCGCAATTGCATGCTTAAAATAACGCTCTGCCTTTTCCACATTTTGTGGACTGCCTTCACGCTGTAACAAAACGCCCATCATCATATTTGCAGATGCATCACGAGAGTCGATGTCTAATGCCTGATCCAATGTGCGTTTCGCAGCATCGTAATCATTCGACTTAATATATTCAGCCGCCAATTGCGTTCTAACTTGTACTGCTTTACTTGGGTCACCTTTCGTATTCACGGTTTGGCAACCCACCAAGTACCACACCGACACACCCAGTGTCAGCGCAAGGTAAAGTTTAGAAACGGGTTTTTTCAATTGGCATCCCCTTATATTATCCTTGTGAACGTAGAATCTCGTTTTTCTCTGCTACTTTCTTTTTCCACTGCTCAGCACGACGTGTTCGATCAGCCACTTGACCGACCAATTGTCCGCAGGCAGCATCAATATCATCACCACGCGTTTGACGAATCGTACACACAAATCCCGCATCAGACAAAGTTTTTTGGAAAGAAATAATGCGGTTGCGACTTGAACGACCATAAGGTGCATGTGGAAATGGATTAAATGGAATTAAATTAATTTTACTTGGTAAGTTCTTCAACAGTTTAATCATCTGCTGCGCATGCTCAGGATGATCATTCACCCCATCCAACATCACGTATTCAATCGTGACATGCTTACGTGCACTTTCATTACCGTCTTTGGCGATATAACGCTGACATGCTGCAATCAATTGTGCCAATGGATATTTTTTATTGATTGGAACCAATTCATTCCGCAGTTCGTCATTTGGCGCGTGTAGGGAGATTGCCAGTGCAACATCAATATCTTGTGCCAATTGATCAATTTTCGGCACCACACCTGAAGTCGATAAGGTCACACGGCGCTTAGACATGCCATAAGCAAAATCGTCTAGCATAATGCGCATTGAGCTCAATACGGCATCATAGTTCAGTAATGGCTCGCCCATCCCCATCATTACGACGTTGGTCACCGAGCGCTCACGCTCAGCTACAGGCACATCTTCCATATAAGAATAGTTTGCGACCCATAACTGACCAATAATTTCATCTGGGTTTAAATCGCGCTGAAAGCCTTGTTTACCGGTTGAACAGAATGAACAATCCAGTGCACAGCCCACTTGAGATGAAATACATAAAGTACGGCGCAAACCACTGCGATGCTCAGCAGGAATCAATACGGTTTCAACCAAAGAGCCTTCGCCCTCACCGACACGAAAGACCCACTTACGCGTACCATCTTTAGAATAATTTTTATGCACCACTTCTGGCGCTTTAATTTCACAAAGTTTTTCAAGTTTTTCACGTAACTTGCCTGAGATATTGGTCATCTCAGCAAAATCAGTCACAAAAAACTGATGAATCCATTTCATCACCTGTCCTGCGCGAAACTTTTTTTCTCCCATATCTTCGAAGAATTTTTCAAGCTGCGGACGTGACATGCCAAGTAAGTTCACTTTGGCAACAGAGTTTTGCTGTGCAGGAGCGGATGGAGATTGTTGCTGTTCAGCCGAAACTGTAGAGACAGCGACCACTTCAGTACTCATGTGTATTACCTAAACCATGTCTAACGATGAAAGGAGAAGCTCAATAAACGAGCAGAAATTTATTCAGGGAATAAAAAAACCAGATAAGTATAATAACACTTATCTGGTTTGAATACTTCGAATTAACGAGTACGTGGAGCAATCTCAGTTTGAGCGAAGAAGTAGTTAACTTCACGATCAGCAGATGCTACAGAGTCAGAACCGTGAGCAGCATTTTCGTCGATGCTTACAGCGAAGTCAGCGCGGATAGTACCTGGAGCAGCTTCTTTAGGGTTAGTTGCGCCAAGGATTTCGCGGTGAGCAAGAACTGCGTTTTCGCCTTCAAGAACTGAAACAACAACTGGACCAGAAGTCATGAACGCAACTAGGTCAGCAAAGAAACCACGTTCTTTGTGCTCTGCGTAGAAACCTTCAGCTTCAGTTTGAGTCAAGTGTTTCATTTTAGTTGCAACGATTTGAAGACCAGCTTTTTCAAAACGAGCAAAAATGTCACCGATGTGGTTTTTAGCAACTGCGTCTGGTTTTACGATAGATAAAGTACGTTCAATAGCCATGATTGGCTCCTTAAGTCAATGTAGACATGAAAATTTTGGCGCATTATACCGACATAATGCACAATTTTCTGCTTTTACTCTGTAAAAAGTTGCTTTTTTCGATGCACGGATTATCGCGCTTCGTCAATCCATGCCATTTGAATTGCTTCAAGCAAACCTTCCGTCGACTTGGTCGGATCATCACAAAAGTCTGGTAAGGCACACACCCAAGCATGTAAGTCTGTAAAGCGAATCCACTGCGGATCGACATCTGGATGAGCTTCATACAACTCAATAGCAATATCAATAGTGTCTGACCAACGTAAGCCCATGGTGGAGTCTCATCACAATGTAGAAGATGCTGTACTGTAGCAAACTCTGAAATTTAAGCGCTAGTTTGTTTGAGATAAAATTGGGCTTTTTTACAACACGATATTTAAAAATGGTGCACTACAAATTAAAGCGACAGCTACGACCGCACCTATAGCCGCTCCGACCAACACATCACTTGGATAATGCAGCCCTAAAATCATGCGTGATGCAGCAACCAGAACAGTAAAAGGCAACATAAGCACCAATAAAATTGGCTGTACAAAGCCCAATAACGTACTGACCATCACCGCATGTAAAGTATGACCAGAAGGAAAACTAAAATGGTCAAGCGGTCGCTCACCCATTCGAATCACTTGATGTACTTGATAAGGTCTTGGGCGAATAGTTTTGATTTTTAAAACTTTATAAATTAAAGTCCCGCACAATGAACCAAGAACCAAATACACGATTTGCAAACTGTAGACCAATCCTTGCAACAACCAAGTTAAAGCCAACATGGTGTACCAAAAGATACCATCTCCCAATCGACTGATCCGTTTAAAAAAATTGGCTACAGCATGCGAATGGGAAAAATGATTGAGATAGACACAGCCTTTTAAATCTAAATCTAATATTCTTATTTTTGCAGTTTTAAGATTCATACCACTTCTCCTTAACAACAATGTTGAAAGTTCAGCTGGAAAATCATTGTTATATGACGATTTAATTCATCAAAATCGCTTCTCGTTAAGCTCATATTAAAGGGTGTTTTTGACAGTTTAATGATTTAAATTAAAACCCATCAAAATTACCCAACTCATCTTTATCACTGACACTTTTAAAACAGCTATTGGTTAAAGTGCTACCTTAATATTTGCCGCGTGATATAAGGCTTGCTCAAACTGTTTTACAGGATACTGCCAGCCTACACTTTCAATATCTTGACGCGCTTGAGTTCCCATACATCTAAGCACCTTTTGCTCTGGCAACTGAATAATAGTTTGCATAAAGTGTGCCACTTGTCCAAAAGGACTCAACCACCCTGTTATACCTTGCTTGATATAACGCTGCGGACTCGCATAGTTATAGGCCACCACAGGTAAGCCACTGGCCATGGCTTCGAGTACCACATTACCAAAAGTCTCTATTTGACTAGCAAAAACAAAAGCATCTGCACTAGCGTAGGCTTGGGCGAGTGACTGCCCTGTTAAGCTTCCCGTAAAAATAACATCTGAGCCATTTGCTATCTCGGTTAAGCGCTTACGATCTGGCCCATCCCCCACAATCACCATTTTCAACTTGCGCGATTGCTGCTTCTTGATATTCAAATAACTTTGAATGAGCACATCGACTTCTTTTTCTGGAGATAAACGTCCCACATATAACAGCACCGTAGTATTTGCATCTGCTTGCCAACGCTGACGCAATTGTTCTGAGCGATGCTCTGGATGGAAGCGAGTTGTATCGACCCCTCGTCCAACCTCAACCAAAGGACAAGTCACTCCAAAGGCCTGCAGTTGATTTAACGTCGTTTGACTCGGCACACAGGTGAGCACCGTATGGTTATGAAACCAACGAAGGTAACTTTCAATCGGTTTGACCAGCAAAGCCAAATCAAAGAAGCGACTAAAATCATGAAAAGTTGAATGAAAGCCACTTGATACTGGAATTTGATATGCTTGAGCTGCATACAGTGCAGTCAGCCCTAGAGGACCTTCCGTCACAATATGGACCACATCTGGTGCGAAGCGCTCAATCGCTTTGCTGACTTTAACATACTGTGGCATACCAAATTGCATGTCAGCATATTTAGGAATGCTCTTTGCCCAGACCAAACACTCCTGCTCTGCCTGAAAGTCGGTACATATGGTTTTTTGTATTGGGCGGATGAGCTGAATACGATGCCCCAGTTTCTGCAAACCTTTACATAGTTGTAATAAAGAGTTCGCAACACCATTGATTTCTGGTGACCATGTTTCCGTCACGATGGTTATTTTTAACCGCGGGCGAACCAGATCTTTTAAAACACTTATTTCTTCTATGCTGTTTTTGTTTTGGTGTAATTTAAAATAAAACTTAAAACTATCTGGAAAATCTTGTTGTTTTAGCAGGCCCGCAGTGGATATGTAAGACATATGACACCTATTGCTTGATTTTCCCTTAGCATAGATGTCGAGTTTGACAGTTTGATGATAAATTCATGACAGATTTAATATAGGCCACCAGCATATTTTAAAAATTATCTAGTCATCTCTTTTCTTTTCAGCGCCCAATCTTGGTTATCCCTTTCAATTCGATAAACTGGCAAGTTCATCAAACCAATCCATGCAAATAATTTTTCCAACCGCTCCACTTTTTCAGGGTTAAACTGCTGTGTCTCTCGTTCTTGTAAGCGCTTTAATTCCTGATAGGTAGATAAACCTAAGGTCACATCTACAAATGCTTCTTTCGGAATTTTGGTGGTATATATTGGTCTAGTAAGAAGCTCCACCCGATGCCAAAGTTGACCATTCAACTCAAACTCCCTTTGAGTTGAATAATGATATCCGATATTCGCTGATGAGATATTTTTAACAATTCGAACTTCTTCCTCATATGTCCATTCTTGCATTTTATAAAGGAAACCATGCTTCAGAAGATTTTCATTCACTTGCCAATTTAATAAGCTCGAATTACCTATTGAAAGTAAATTATCAATATTGGCTGCATTAACACCTTTAGGAACTGTTTTCAAATATCTAACTTCGCCCTTCTGGGCTGGAATTACATATTGATCAATATTTTCAGAGCCTGCTTTTTCAGTATCAATACCTATGACCATTCCTTTGTAGCTATCAGCATAATGCGACCACATCAGTGGATTCAAAGCCGTTCTAGTTAGACTCAAAATACAATATTTTCTCGAAAAGCGATTGCGGAATGCATTGATTGCAACTGACAAGGAAACATCTAAATCATAAAGCCCTAAACCAGTTCCTTCAAATGGATCATTAAAGTCCTCTAAATGAGAAAACCCCAAAGTACTTGTTTCTAAAATCTTGAATCCAGCTTCAAAACTGACATAGTTATATAAAATCATTGTTCTTATCTTTATCTACAATCTTGTTCGCTTGAATCTAAGGTACGAAAAAAAAGGGAAAGCATTGCTTTCCCTTTTTTAAAGGCACGTAACGTAACCTTAGTTCTTTTCTTTATCGACGATCTTGTTTGCTTGAATCCAAGGCATCATCGCGCGTAACTTACCACCTGTTACTTCAATACCATGCGCTGCGTTTTGACGACGACGTGCAGTCATTGATGGGTAGTTCAACGCACCTTCGTTAATAAACATCTTCGCGTATTCACCAGATTGAATACGTTTAAGTGCATTACGCATCGCTTCACGAGACTGTTCGTTGATGACTTCAACGCCAGTTACGTATTCACCATATTCAGCGTTGTTAGACACTGAATAGTTCATGTCCGCGATACCACCTTCAAACATCAAGTCAACGATTAACTTAAGTTCGTGTAAGCATTCGAAGTAAGCCATTTCAGGTGCATAACCTGCTTCTACCAAAGTTTCGAAGCCCATTTTCACAAGTTCTACTGCACCGCCACAAAGAACTGCTTGCTCACCGAACAAGTCAGTTTCAGTTTCTTCACGGAAAGAAGTTTCGATGATACCTGTACGACCACCACCTACACCAGAAGCATAAGAAAGTGCTAAGTTACGTGCATTACCAGACGCATCTTGATGAATCGCGATTAAGTCAGGAACACCCGAACCACGTTGGTATTCAGAACGTACAGTATGGCCTGGTGCTTTTGGTGCAACCATGATTACATCAAGATCAGCACGTGGAACCACTTGGTTATAAAGAACAGAGAAACCATGAGCAAATGCTAATGTTGCACCTTCTTTGATGTTTGGCTCAATCACGTCACGATAAAGCTGTGATTGGAACTCATCTGGAGTCAAGATCATGACAACGTCAGCTTGAGCAACTGCAGCAGGAACTTCAGCAACTTTAAGACCTGAATTTTCAGCTTTTTTCCAAGAAGTAGAACCAGCACGTAGACCTACAGTTACGTCTACACCAGAATCTTTAAGGTTAAGCGCGTGTGCGTGACCTTGTGAACCGTAACCAATGATCGCTACTTTCTTAGATTGGATGATAGATAAGTCGCAGTCTTTATCGTAAAAAATTTGCATTGCTGTCTCCGCTAAAATGCTTGGTATTCTGTAATTCCATCAAGGGGTTTATTGTTTGATGAAATCCCCCTCTTTCTCAAAAGGAGGTTGAATCGTGTTAATGAATTAAATGGTTAAAACTTTTTCGCCACGCGCGATGCCTGAAACACCTGAGCGTACAACTTCAAGGATGGTGTTTTCTGCGAGTGCATCAATAAAACCATCAATTTTTTCAGTCGTACCCGCGATTTGAATGGTGTAAGTCGTTGGGGTGACATCAACAATTTGCGCACGGAAAATGTCCGCAGTTCGTTTGATTTCAGCACGTGCCGAGCCAAGTGATTTGACTTTAATCAACATCAACTCACGCTCAATGTGCGCACCTTCAGACAGATCAACCACTTTCACCACTTCAACCAATTTGTTGAGCTGTTTGGTGATTTGTTCAATTTTATGGTCATCGCCATAAGTCGTTAATGTCAAACGAGATAAGGTTGGATCTTCGGTTGGTGCAACATTTAAAGTCTCAATGTTATAACCACGTTGAGAAAATAAACCCACCAAACGAGAAAGCGCACCAGCTTCGTTTTCTACAAGTACAGAGATAATGTGTCTCATGACGTGCGCTCCCCTTTACCTAACCACATATCTTGCATTGACTGACCTGCAATAAGCATTGGATAAACATGCTCTGTACGGTCAACCATCACATTAATAAATACACATTTATCATTGATCGCCATTGCTTCAGCAAGCTTCGACTCTAGCTCATCCGCATGGTCAATTTGAATGCCAACATGACCATATGCTTCCATCAATTTAGGGAAGTCAGGCAATGAATCGATATAAGAACTTGAGTGACGTCCTTCATAGTTCATATCTTGCCACTGCTTCACCATCCCTAGAGCTTGGTTATTCAAGCAGAGGATTTTTACGTTTAGGCCATATTGCTTACACGTCGAAAGCTCTTGGATACACATCTGAATCGATGCTTCACCTGTGATACACACCACTTGTTGGTCAGGGAAAGCCAATTTCGCCGCCATCGCATAGGGTAAACCAACACCCATGGTGCCTAGGCCACCTGAGTTAATCCATTGGCGTGGACGTTTATACTTATAATAGTTCGCACCAAACATTTGATGCTGACCTACGTCAGAAGTAATGATCGCATCACCATTGGTGATTTTATCCAACGCTTCCACCACTTGTTGTGGTTTCATTACGCCATTTGCACCAGACTCATAACGCATGCCATGAACTTTACGCCATTCATTGATTTGCGCCCACCAAGCAGCGATATCTTCAGGATTTGGTTTAGACACATTCATTTGTTTCAACTGTGTCAACATTTCCTGAAGAACAGGTTCTACCGCACCCACGATCGGGATATGCGCCATGATGGTTTTTGAAATCGTCGCAGGGTCGATATCAATATGAATCACTTTGGCATTTGGACAGAATTTTGCTGGATTATTGGTCACACGGTCATCGAAACGCGCACCGATACACAAAATCACATCAGCATTGTGCATGGTCATATTGGCTTCATAGGTACCATGCATACCCAACATGCCAATAAACTGCGGATCATTGCCTGGAAATGCACCAAGCCCCATCAAGGTATTGGTGACTGGGAAGCCCAAAATGTGCGCCAGTTCAGTTAACTGTGCAGAAGCATTCCCCTGAACCACGCCACCGCCTGAATAAATCACAGGACGTTTAGCATGAATCAGCTCTTCAATCGCTTTACGAATTTGACCTGAGTGACCACGATGCGGCGGTTGATACGAACGCATCTTCACTTTTTCTGGGTATTCGTAAGCAAATTTCTCAGCAGGATTGGTTGCATCTTTTGGAATATCGACCACAACTGGACCCGGACGACCAGAAGCTGCAATATAAAATGCCTTCTTAATAATCGAAGGAATTTCGCTGGCATGGCGCACTTGGAAACTATGTTTTACGATCGGACGAGAAATACCGACCATATCTGTTTCTTGAAATGCATCTTCACCAATTAAATGTGACGCAACCTGACCTGACAAAATCACCATTGGGATTGAGTCCATATAAGCCGTTGCAATTGGAGTCACAGTATTGGTTGCACCCGGACCTGAAGTCACGAGGACCACACCCGTCTTACCTGTTACGCGTGAGTAAGCATCTGCCATATGACCAGCAGCTTGTTCATGGCGCACGAGGTAATGATTGATTTTGTCTTGTTGAAAGAACGCGTCGTAGATATGTAAAACTGCGCCGCCTGGATATCCAAATACATGTTCAACGCCTTCGTCCGCCAATGCGCGAACGAGCATTTCACCACCAGATAAAAGTTCCAACGTGATTCACCCTAATCTTTATCACTGCAATGGTGGAAGGCACCAGCAGTGTTTCATTCATTGATTGTCTGCACTGTTATAGCACACATATTTCTTAGTTTTCATAGCAATAGGAAAAAATTCTGATCTGTATGCTGTTTGAGCAATATGAGATCTAAAACGTGTTGGGATAAACACATTTTTTTACTTTGTTCACGGTCTCGGCTAGAAAGCGTGTCCATTGCATGAAATGACACTTTATCGAAGGGTGATCGAGTAAAGGCATATAAAACTAAAGACAGCATTTTTAGGAGTTTCGTGACTAAAGTCAAGTTTAAAAATTAGCTTTTTTTTATTTATTTACAGAGCGTTTATTTTTTATTCATCACGGACAAAGAAAACTGAGTCGCTTTTTCTCGGTTTTTTAGTGCAAAAACAAATAGATTTCTATTTCACTGAATTTATTAATAAAAAAACATAATAAAACCCATAAATAAGTTTAATAAGATATTCATCCAAATTTAAATCCAACATCTATCTCAGATTTTTTCAGTTTGAAATTTAGATCAGCATTTATACATCAGGTTTTAGCACAACCTTCTTATTTTCATACTGTGTCATAGCGCATATTTCACACTTTAAACTGAGGATTTGACCTGCAAAATATTTCAAAAAACTCAGATGAAAAACGCATCAAACACTGCTTATTGTTCTAAAATTGGCATAAAATACCGACAACGATAAACCCGATAAAATCCAATGACTCCGGATATAAAAAGGACAATGGTAGATGAGTATTCAGTTTGCAAAAATGGCAGTATGTTTGGTGGGGATGGGGCTTGCAATGGGCAGTACACAAAGCTTTGCCAAGACGTATTATAAGTGGGTTGATAGCCAAGGCTCGACACATTACACCACTACACCTCCACCCAAAACAGCAAAGAAAAAAGGCAAAGTCGATACCTATGGTTGGAAAAATTCGCCACAAGCTGCGTCATCGGAATCACCTCCAGCTGCCAATATGCCAAATACCGTACCAGCTCCCTCCAATGCTGTACCAAGCGCTGCCCCAGCACCAGCGGTTGAGTTAGAAAATCAACGACGTGAAGCGAATGAAGCACTTCAACAAGGCCAACAAGTCCGCCCTGCGGTTTAATCATTCCGTACGGTTCCAGATTTATTTTCAGCTTGTTTAATTTCCTGCACAAAACATAGCGCAAAATTCACTTTTAGGTGCATTTTGCGCTATGCTGTGCAACAAACTTTTTAACCATTGTTCTACATACGTATATGACTACTCACATTGACCCTGAATATCAAGCGAGCGCGATTGAACCTACCGTCCAACAAGACTGGGAAGCTCGTAAAGCCTTTAAAGTTGCCGACTCTGTAGAAGGTCCACGTCGTTATATCCTCTCGATGTTCCCTTATCCAAGTGGCAAACTGCATATGGGTCATGTGCGTAACTACACTATTGGTGATGTCATCAGCCGTTTCCACCGTCTCAAAGGGGAAACCGTCCTGCAACCGATGGGTTGGGATGCTTTTGGTTTACCTGCTGAAAATGCGGCGATTGCACACCAAGTTGCACCTGCAAAATGGACCTTTGAAAACATCGCATATATGCGTGACCAATTAAAAAAATTAGGTCTTTCAGTCGATTGGGATCGTGAATTTGCAACGTGCACCCCTGAATACTACCGCTGGGAACAGTGGTTGTTCGTGCAACTTTATAAAAAAGGCCTTATTTACCGTAAACTATCAACAGTAAACTGGGATCCTGTGGATCAGACGGTACTGGCCAATGAACAAGTTGAAAATGGTCGTGGCTGGCGTTCAGGTGCATTGGTTGAAAAACGTGATATTCCAATGTATTACTTCCGCATTACCGACTATGCGCAAGAATTATTAGACGATTTAGATACCTTAAAAGATGGTTGGCCACAACAAGTCTTGACCATGCAACGTAACTGGATTGGTCGTTCACAAGGGATGGATATCACCTTCCCTTCAGCGAATCCTGAAATTTACGCAGACGGCCTTACTGTATTCACCACACGTGCTGACACCTTAATGGGTGTGACTTATGTTGCAGTTGCAGCAGAACATCCAATGGCGCTGAAAGCTGCGGAAAATAATGCTGAACTTAAAGCATTTATTGAAGAATGCCGTATGGGTTCTGTGGCTGAAGCTGACCTTGCCACTGCTGAAAAGAAAGGCATGGCAACAGGTCTGTCTGTGAAGCATCCTGTCACTGGCGAAGACATTCCTGTTTGGATTGCCAACTACGTGTTGATGTCTTATGGCTCTGGCGCAGTGATGGCTGTACCTGCACACGACGAACGTGATTTTGAATTTGCCAATAAATACGGCTTAACCATTAAACAAGTGATTGATGCTCAAGGTGCAGACGATGCAGACTTTGATACGGCACAATGGCAAGAATGGTACGGCTCTAAAGAAGGTACATTGGTCAATTCTGCTGAATTTGACGGTTTAGACTTCCAAGCTGCTTATGATGCGTTCCTTGCGAAATTAGAACCAACAACTCTTGCAAGTACGAAAGTTCAGTTCCGTTTACGTGACTGGGGTGTATCGCGTCAACGTTATTGGGGCTGTCCAATTCCAATGATCAACTGTGAAAAATGTGGTCAGGTTCCGGTACCTGAAGAGCAACTTCCAGTGGTCTTACCAACTGATGTCGTACCTGATGGCTCGGGTAACCCATTGAACAAGATGCCTGAGTTCTATCAAACCACTTGCCCAAGCTGTGGTGGCGACGCACGTCGTGAAACCGATACTTTAGATACCTTTGTAGAGTCATCTTGGTACTATGCACGTTATGCATCTCCTGATTTTACTGATGGTTTAGTTAAACCTGAAGCTGCTCAAACATGGCTTCCAGTAAATCAATACATCGGTGGTGTTGAACACGCGATTCTGCACTTACTTTATGCACGCTTCTTCCACAAATTGATGCGTGATGAAGGTGTAGTACAAGGTAATGAACCATTTACCAACCTGTTAACTCAAGGTATGGTTTTGGCAGACACTTATTACCGTGAAGCTGAAACAGGCAAGAAAACTTGGTTTAACCCTGCGGATATCGACCTCGAACGTGATGAAAAAGGGCGTATTCTGTCTGCGAAATACCAAGGTGATGGTCAGGACGTGATTGTTGGCGGCCAAGAGAAAATGTCGAAATCGAAAAATAATGGTATCGACCCACAAGCTATTATTGATCAGTACGGTGCAGATACGGCACGTGTGTTCATGATGTTTGCAGCTCCACCAGATCAATCACTTGAATGGTCTGATGCAGGTGTGGAAGGCGCAAACCGTTTCTTGAAACGTGTATGGCGTTTGGTTGCCAGCTTCCTTGAAAAAGGTAATGCAGCCTCTGCAATTGATACTGCTCAACTGTCTACAGAAGCACAAGACTTACGTCGTAAAACGCATGAAACCATTCAAAAAGTGGGTGATGACATCGAACGCCGCCATGCCTTTAACACGGCTATTGCAGCAATGATGGAACTGTTAAATGCGAACAATAAGTTTGAAGCGAAAAATGATAATGATGTTGCGGTTGCTCGTGAATCGATTACAACGCTTTTAACTTTACTTGCGCCATTTGCACCACATTTAAGCCAGACTTTATTGGCTGAATTTGGACTGGACTTAACCAGTGTATTGTTCCCGACTGTAGACGAATCTGCACTCACACGTAATACGCAAACGATTGTGGTTCAAGTGAATGGTAAACTGCGTGGCAAACTAGAAGTGTCTGTCGATACATCTAAAGATGAATTGCGTGCACTGGCTAAAGCATTGCCAGAAGTTCAACAATTCTTGACAGGTCCAACCAAGAAAGAAATTGTGGTGCCAAATAAATTAGTGAATTTGGTGGTTTAAGGCCTTTGAGCCTCCCTTTTATAAAGGGAGGTTTGGTGGGATTTTATTAGAAAATCTCCCTTGCGAAGCATTGCTTCTCACCTCTTTCAAAAAGAGCGGGAAACGAAAAGGAATAAACAATTCCCAAACAAAGCCCGTTGCTAGTCAACGGGCTTTGCACATACAATCACGACATATTATTTTTCTTTTATCAAAAAGAGCAAACAGAGGACAACACATGCATTTAGGCAAACGTTTGGCAGCTATTGTTTTAACTTGTGGCCTAAGTGCTGGCTTGGTCGGGTGTGGCTTTCATTTAAAAGGCACCAATCCAAGCGCAACACCGATTGCTTATTCAAAAATGAATTTGGTGCTTCCGAAAAACACCGATGAACTGCATGAAAAATTGGCAATTTATTTGGGTGCGTCGGGTGTACAGTTGAGCAATGGTTCAGATGCCTATGTGCTTCGCGTGCTAGATTATAAACCGCAGCGTTTAGAGTTGAACGGTAAACTGATTGAAGTATTACTACGCCTCAATGTCACCTTCCGTATTGAAGACGCACAAGGCCGTCCAATCACTGAACCACGCACCGTAGTTGCAACGCGTAGTTATCAATACAACGTTGAAACCGTCAATACCGATGACCAAGAGAAAAACTATTTGAATCAAGTCATCGTGGATGATGTCGCGCAGCAAATTGTGCGTCAGATTTCATCGAACCGTCTACCACCTGCACAGCAGTAAGGTTTATTAACAATGAAACTTGACTATTTGCAAGCCTTAAAACGTGTCGATGAAGCTCGCGGCGCGTGGATTATGCAAGGTCAAGAACCATTGCTTGAGCAAAATTTACTGGATGCCTTTCGAGCAAGTTGGCAAAAGCAAGAGATTGAACGACAACGGCATGACATCAACAATGTCAATGACTGGAAAAATGTCTTTAATGCACTCAACAGCTTGTCCTTATTTTCAAGTCAGCTTGCCATTGAAGTTCATGGCAATATTAAGCCCGATGCTAACGCTTTAAAGTTGCTAAAAAGCTATATCCAAAGCAATGAACAGAACTTGCTTTTGGTGGTGATGCCAAAACAGGACAGCGCTAGCCTAAAAACGGGCTTTTTTCAAACGGTTGAAGCCAATGGTGTGCATGTTGCCCTGACCGCGAATTATCCGCGTGACCGTCAGCAGATTTTAAGCATTGAAGCAGATAAGCTTGGGGTTAAACTGAGTCAGGATGCATGGCAGTGGTTAGAACAACACCATGAACACAACTTACTCGCAGCTAAAAATAGCTTAATGCGTGTCAGCGACACCTTTGCCGAGGTTGAGCTGATTCAGATTGATCATTTACATGCCTGCTTACAAGATCAGTCCCGCTATAGTACTTTCGATTTAAGTGATGCTCTACTCGAAGGCAATCTGGCGCAATCGATTAAAATTTACCAATACCTGATTGCCTCAGGTGAACCCCTCAGTTTGATTTTATGGAGCATCAGCAAAGAAATGCGTTTACTCATGCAACTGTTTGAGCAACCGCAAAATGCACTACAACTGGGGATTTGGAAGAATAAAGTCAGCGTCTATCAACACGCCTTACGTCGACTGAACCCGCAGTGCTTTTTAACGTGGCCCAGTCTCCTGCTTCGCATTGATGCTTCGATTAAAGGTTTGGGGCATGAAAATGCTGAACATGTCGTGATGCAAGCCATTGCAACGCTGTGTGGAAAGTCACTCTTTCCCGCTTAAATTACCGCAACGAGTCTTTTTAAAATAATAATCATTTCTATTTGTTCAAAAAATTCACGATTTATCCGTATTTCGCTTTTATACTATCTGCAATTCTGTTTACTCCCTGATTCCAATGCAAAAAATAAAAGCTGTCAAAATGGTTATCGCGGTACTGTGTATTGCCGTACTTGCTTATGTCGCGTGGACATATTTCAAACCAAAACAAGAACAACCACAATATATTAGCGAATCGGTCACTCGTGGTGATCTTGAAAATACGGTATTGGCGACAGGTACTTTAGATGCAACCAAACTGGTGAGTGTCGGCGCACAGGTCTCAGGTCAAGTACAGAAAATGTATGTGCAACTGGGCGATGAAGTTAAACAAGGTCAATTGATTGCGCAAATTGATTCAACCACCCAAGAAAATAGCTTCAAAACAGCAGAAGCCAACATTAAAAATTTGCAAGCGCAGCGCCTACAACAAGAAGCTAGCTTAAACGAAGCGCAACTGGCATATAAACGTCAACAGCAAATGTATGCGCAAGATGCCACATCAAAAGCAGAATTAGAATCGGCTGAGGCCAGCTATAAAACAGCGCAAGCACAGATTAAAGCGATTGATGCACAGATTGAATCTGCAAAGGTGACTAAGTCGACCGCACAAACCAATATCGGTTATACCCGCATTGTGGCACCGACTGATGGTACTGTGGTGGCGATCGTGACTGAGGAAGGTCAAACGGTAAACGCCAATCAAAGTGCGCCGACCATTGTTAAAATTGCAAAATTGCAAAACATGACCATTAAGGCGCAGGTCAGTGAAGCGGACATTATGAAAGTTGAAAAAGGCCAACAGGTGTATTTCACCACTTTAGGTGATGACAGCAAGCGTTATGCTAGCCTACGTCAAGTTGAGCCCGCGCCAGACTCGATTACCGATGAAAGTACCACCAGTACATCAACCAGCACTGCAATTTACTACAATGCGCTGTTTGATGTACCCAACCATGACGGCAAGCTACGTATTGATATGACTGCACAAGTCTACATCGTGCTCGATTCTGCAAAAAATGCGTTATTAGTCCCTTCTTCTGCAATTTCCACTCGTCCAGCAAATGCAAAGCGTAACAGTGATTCAAATACGCAAGCTGCGTCATCGACACAAAGCAAATCGGACTCAGACCGTCCACAAGGTCCACGTCTTGAACGTCTGAATTTAAATGCAGCACAACAACAATTGGTTAAAGAAGGCAAAGCTACGCTGAGCGTAGTTCGTGTCTTACAAGCGGACGGCTCAGCTCAACCCAAACAAATTTTGGTGGGTATCAATAACCGCGTCAATGCACAAGTGCTTGCAGGCTTAAAAGAAGGCGATCAAGTGGTGATTGCAGACAGTTCGGAGAATACTGCCGCTTCTGCCAATAGCAGCAATCGCCGTCGTAACAGTCCACCAATGGGAATGTAAGCATGACCAAAAAAGCCTTGCTTGAAGTCAGCAATTTGGTGCGAGAGTTTCCAGCTGGCGAAAGTACTGTCCAAATTCTCAAAGGCATTGATCTGACCATTTACGAAGGTGAATTGGTTGCCATTGTCGGCCAGTCAGGTTCAGGTAAATCGACCCTGATGAATATTTTGGGTTGTCTCGACCGCCCAACCTCAGGAAGTTATCAGGTCAATGGTCGCGAAACTGGTAAACTCGAACCGGATCAATTGGCCGAATTACGTCGTGAGTATTTTGGTTTTATTTTCCAGCGTTACCACCTTTTAGGCGACTTAACCGCAGAAGGTAATGTTGAAGTCCCTGCGGTTTATGCAGGTGCAACACCGTATGCACGTAAACAACGTGCCACTGCTTTACTGACAGAATTGGGACTGGGCAATAAAACTCAAAACCGTCCAAGTCAACTTTCTGGGGGGCAGCAACAACGTGTCTCCATTGCACGTGCGTTGATGAATGGCGGTGATGTCATTCTCGCTGACGAACCGACAGGTGCCCTAGACTCGCATAGTGGCGTGGAAGTGATGCGTATTTTGCGTGAGCTGAATGCCGCGGGTCATACCATTATTTTGGTCACCCACGATATGCAAGTGGCGAAAAATGCCTCGCGGATTATCGAGATCAGCGATGGGCAAATCATTGCAGACCGTGTCAATCAACCTGAGCATGACACTGAACTACACAGCGACCCTGATGCAGAAACTGCGATTTCTGCCCAGCAAGAAAAAAATAAAAGTGTTTCCGCATGGCGTTCCCTGCTCGACCGTTTAGGTGAAGCCTTCCGTATGGCACTTTTGTCCATGAATGCACACCGCATGCGAACCTTTTTGACCATGCTCGGCATTATTATCGGGATTGCCTCCGTCGTGACAGTGGTGGCTTTAGGAAATGGGTCACAACAGCAGATTTTAAGTAACATCAGTAGTTTAGGTACAAACACCATTACGGTGTTCCAAGGGCGCGGTTTTGGTGATAACTCCAAAACGGCCAACTTTAAAACTCTTGTTCCTGCCGATGCTGAAGCGCTCGCCACCCAACCGTATGTGAGTGCGGTCAGTCCCATGGTGAGTTCATCTAAAACCATTCGCTATCAACAAAGTGAAGCCAATGCCACCATTAATGGTGTCGGTGGCGATTATTTCACAGTGAAAGGCCTAACCTTCAAAAATGGACAAACCTTTGACCAGCGGAGCGTCCGTGACCGCACCCAAGACGTGGTCATTGACACCAATACACAAAAACAGTTTTTTAGTGATGGTAGCAATCCAATTGGGCAAGTCGTACTTTTGGGCAGTGTTCCTGCACGCATTATTGGTGTCGTCGAACCGCAAACCAGTGCCATGGGTTCCGATGATACGTTGAATGTATATATGCCCTACACCACGGTCATGAGTCGTATGCTCGGTCAAAGTAATGTGCGTAATATCGTGGTGCAAATCAACGATAAGTACTCCACCAGCGCGGCTGAAAACGCAATTGTGAACTTACTCACCTTGCGTCATGGTCAACAAGATGTGTTCACCATGAACAGTGACAGTATTCGCCAAACCATTGAAAAGACCACCAGTACCATGACTCTGCTGGTTTCCGCAATTGCCGTGATTTCTTTGGTGGTGGGCGGTATTGGTGTAATGAACATTATGTTGGTTTCAGTGACCGAACGGACGCAAGAAATTGGGGTTCGGATGGCAGTGGGTGCGCGTCAAAGTGATATTTTGCAGCAGTTCCTGATTGAAGCCATTTTAGTCTGCCTGATTGGTGGGGTGTTAGGCGTGTTGCTCTCGCTGGGTCTAGGACAAATCATTCAAAAATTTGCTGGGGGTAATTTTGGGGTTGCTTACTCAACCACGTCTATTATCGCCGCATTTGTATGCTCGACTTTAATTGGTGTGGTGTTTGGTTTCTTGCCTGCAAAAAATGCAGCCAAACTCGACCCTGTTGCAGCACTTGCCAGAGAATAAGGAAAAAATATGCCTTTTTTATTAACGCGCCTTTGTACCGCGATGCTGCTTGGCAGCACGTTGGTTGGCTGTGCAGCTGTGGTTAAAACACCTTATCAAGCACCAGCAGTACAGACGCCGACTCAGTTTCAATACGACAAAGCAACCTCACAACAACGCCAACAAGCCCTGTATGCCGATCAATGGTGGACGTTATTTGGCGATGCACAGCTCAATCAACTGGTCGATGCCGTGCTAGCAAAAAATGCCGATTTGGCCGTTGCAGGGATGACCTTAAAACAAGCGCGCTTACAAGCAGAACTCGCCGAGAATCAACAAAAGCCACGGGTGAACTCTACGGTGTCTACAGGCCATCAGTTTGACTTAAACTCAGGCAATGACAGCTCAAGTGGTCTGTCTTTGGGTGCTGGCTTAAGTTATGAAGTCGATTTATTTGGTAAATTGGCCCGTCAAACTGAAGCAAAGAGATGGGAAGCACTAGCGACTGAGCAAGATTTACAAGCCACTGCTCAAAGCTTAATTGGCACCACCGCGAAGCTATATTGGCAGTTGGCCTATTATAATGAAAGTCGTACAACGGCTGAGCAAAGCCTTGCCACCTCACAAAAACTGTATGACTTGGTTAAAGTTCAGTATCAAGCTGGGGCTGTATCAGGACTGGACTTAACTCAAGCTGAACAGTCAGTACAAAGTCAAAAAGCCAGTCTGAGTCAAATTCAGCAAAGTTTGGTCGAGACCCGTACCGCAATTGCCGTGTTACTGCATATGCCTGTACAGCAGTTGAGTATTGATGAACCACAGCGTTTACCACGCTTAGCTTTACCAAATATCGCAGCGGGCTTACCAGCGGACATTTTGTCGCGCCGTCCAGACTTAAAAGCGGCTGAACTACGTTTACGTGAGAGTTTAGCCACCAAAGATGCCACCACGGCGAGCTATTATCCTTCGATCAGTTTGACTGGGAATCTTGGTTCAAGCAGCACCTCACTAACGCAATTGCTCAAGAACCCAGCTCTAACCTTAGGCGCAAGTTTAAGTCTGCCGTTCTTGCAATATAACGACATGAAACGTGACCTTGCGATTAGTCAATTGGACTATGAAAAAGCCATCGTGCAATATCGTCAAACCTTGTACCAAGCCTTTGCCGATGTGGAAAATGCATTGTCAGCACGAACTGAACTCAGTCAACAAGTACAATTGCAACAGCGAAATTTGGAACTTGCTGAAAAAGTGGAACGCTTGACCCAAGTGCGTTATCGCTATGGTGCTGTGGCTTTAAAAACCTTGTTGGATCAACAAGAAACCACGCGTACTGCGCGCTTAACGTTGGTCAATACCAAACAAAGCCAATACAACGCTTATGTCACGCTAATGCAAGCTTTGGGCGGAAGTCCTGTAAAAGAACTAGCAAAACAATAGTCCGAGCACTATTGCTTTATTCTCTTATTCTTTCACCAGATCTGGATTATTCTGGATCTGGTGAATACGTTTAATATTGTCTTGATCATCAAAAACAACTTCATACGAAAGTTGCTGACCATTAAAATAAATCTCAGATAAACTAATAATATAACTAATCAAGAAACTGAGTATCAGATTGAAATTAGAAACTGTTGTATTTCACATATTTTATGTTTTGACGTAAATATTACTGGTTCATATGCTGATAAAAAATAATTTTAAGATCAATTGGTTATATGGTGATGTACTATATAACAGTAATTACATACTTAAGGGATCGATAGCAGAAATTTTGTGTTTATCTAGCCTAGGTGTAACTTTATCTGAAGAAATGAAAAATGCTATTTTAGGTTGTTATCCAGGCAGAGTAAAACTTGAAGTGCGACATAAACCACCTAATTAATTTAAAGGGTTTATGGAGTATATAAAATTGTCATACCATCATCTTAACTTTGAAGATCGTACTGCATTAATGCTTGAGTCAAGAA
>NZ_JACBEZ010000031.1:0-39473 GCF_013391465.1 Acinetobacter sp. SwsAc2
GCCATGTCACTGAATACTCGTCCTAGAAAAGCGTTAGATTGGCTTACACCATTAGAGAAATTTGCTCAGCTTGTTGATTATCATAAGACTTTTCAAACTGTCGCACCTCATGTTTGAATTCGCCCTGTAATTGTTAACGGGTTAAACGAAGTTTGAGTAAATTGCAAACCAGTTTGAAGAAAATAAAATTTTAATACTTCTATGGCGGATAAAGGAATGAATTGGGTTAAGCTGAATATGGGTGGGATAATATCAAAACTAGAAAAATAGAAACTTACAGATGGATCGGTCGTTTATTGAAAAAAGGCTCTGAAACTTAAAAATTCTATTAAAGTTACAAAAAATTAAAGAAATTTTTTGAGACTTTTGTACAATCAGCCACAACTTAAAATTTAATAATAACGATGCCCAATAATATTTATGCTGCAATAGAGCAACTTGGACTTACTGCACAAAAACGTGCTATTCATATTCAGTTCAGCAATACCTCGCTTAACGAACAAGTATTCCTTCAGCGCATAGATGGAACGCATGAACTGAATGCAGGTATAGAGTTACAGCTCCTTTGCTTATCTACCTCCGCTCATATTCCGTTAAAGCAATTCATCGGTAGTCAAGTCGCTGTCGATATTGTCACTGAAAAATCAGAACTCAATCGTATTTCAGGCATCATCACCAAGGCGGATGTGGGGGCAAGTGATGGCGCTTTAACCATATATCGTTTAACCGTGGAAGACCCGACAGCTTTATGGAAGCATCGACGCAACTCTAGAGTTTTCATGGCGAAGTCTGTTGTTGAGGTGGTTCAAACTATTTTTGCCGAGTGGCAGCAACGTAGCCCCTTATTTGCTTCGAGTCTGACATTGGATAAAGGTGGTTTAAGCAAAGAATATGATGTGCGCCCATTCATTATGCAAGCGAATGAGTTGGACAGTGAATTTATTCAAAGGCTGCTCTCTTCAGAGGGGATTAACTGGCTTATTGATGAGTCTCAGCTCAAAGTGTCCAGTTCAAGTGAACCCATTCAGCCGCAAAAACTTAGACTGATTGATGACAACGCCCAATATCAAAGTTTAGAGCGACAGAATATTCGCTTCCATCGTAGCAGTGCTGTAGAAAGCAGTGATTCGATTACAAATTTTGTCGGACAGCGTTCTATACAACCAACATCTGTCCATATTCAACATTGGCAAGCGAATACTTTAGAAATAGAAGAAGGTGCGGGTTCAGTTCAAAGCAAACATAGCCATAGTGATAATCAAGACAACGCCAGTCTAGGTTTAGAGCAAGCATGGCATTTTTCACCTGCATGGATACAAGACCTTAAAGGTGAAGATGGAACGACCAAATCAGGCAATGGTCAGATTGAAAAGTTTAATCAAAATCTTGGTCATTATTACGACCTACAAGCCAAGCAATTTATGGCTACCTCGACCGTACGAGATGCACAAGTGGGTTACTGGTTTGAACTCAACGAGCACCCTGAAATTGATCAGCATAGTGGTTCAGACAAAGAATTCTTAATCACATCTAAAAAATTCTATAATCAGAATAATTTACCTAAAGATTTGACCGATCAAATCACAGCTTTGCTGAAACAAACCAATTGGCAACAGGCTGAAATTACAACACATAATAAAGAAGAACGCCAAGCCAATCACCTCGTTTTACAACGACGTAATATCAGTATTGTTCCAGAGTACAATCCGCTGCGACAACGGCCTATTGCATCACCAAAACGCGCGAAAGTGGTTGGACCAAGTGGTGAAGAAATTCACGTGGATGAATGGGGGCGTATTAAAGTCCGTTTCCTGTTCACCCGTAGTGAAGACAATACTCACGATGGCGGTGCAGGTTCAAATGACAATGACACAGATTCTGCTTGGGTTGATGTGCTCACACCTTGGGCTGGTGAGGGTTATGGCGCACGCTTCTTACCTCGTATTGGTGAAATCGTGGTTATCGACTTCTTTGATGGCAATATCGACAGACCCTTTGTTGTGGGGCGCATCCATGAAGCACAACGTCATCCAAGCAAGTTTGACAATACAGGCAAACTGCCAGATACCAAAAAACTGGCAGGGATCCGATCAAAAGAGGTTCAAGGAGAGGGCTTTGGGCAACTACGCTTTGATGACACGACGGGTCAGATCAGTACCCAACTACAAAGCAGTCATGGTGCGACACAACTGAATTTAGGGGATTTGAGCCATCCTAAAGAAACGGACACGAGTGAAAGGCGAGGTGAAGGTTTTGAACTGCGTACTGACCAGTGGGGAGCACTCAGAGCTAAACAGGGTTTATTACTTTCTACCTATCGACAAGATTCAGCAAATGGGCATCATCTTGATGCTTCTGAAACGAAATCACAATTTGAATCTAGTCTAAGTAAGTCAAAAGCTTTAAGTGAAGTTGCTAAAAATCAACAAACCGATCCATTAGAAATACTGGATAATCTAAAAGAGTTTATTGAACAAATTGAACAAGAAAGTGAGGCGAAGGCAAAAGCATTTAAACAAGCTTTAATGATATTGACCTCCCCCCATTCGATTGCTCTGACTACAAATGAAGATGTTCACCTTTCAGCAGATGGTCAAATTGGTCACAGTGCAGGGGACAGTATTAATTTTAGTACCCAAAAGAATTTACTTGCACATGCACAAAGTAAAATCAGTTTGTTTGCAGCACAGGACGGTGCGAAATTCTATGCAGGTCAAGGCAAAGTTGAAATACAGGCTCAAGCAGATGGGGCTGATTTGATAGCACGTAAAGGTGTTCAGATCATTTCAACTGAAGATGCTATTTACATTACCAGCCCTAAAGAAATTAAATTAATCGCTGATGGTTCGGAACTTAAGATTAATAGTTCTGGAGTCTTTGCAACAACTAGTGGAAAGTTTGAGGTTAAGGCGGGGCAGCATTTGTTTATGGGTGGGGCGAGTGTTTCACCTAATTTTCCAGCATTGCCAGCTCTAAATCTATTGCCTAAAGAGCTGGAGTTAAAATATGTCTATGATGATTTAAAGCCAGTAATCCAAGCACCTTATAAGTTAATATTTTCTGATGGTACCTCTCAGGAAGGAATACTTGATTCAAATGGCTATGCTAAGGTTCCTATTCCTGGAGATAAAACACAATCCAAAGTTTATTATGGATTTAGTCATGTAGAGGCAAAGCCTGATAAAGAAAAAGTAGCTAATCCTTTTAAAGATAGGAAAGTTATGAATGTCACAGAAGCAGAACAACTCATTGAACAATATAATCAACAAGAATTAGCAACCTTATTAGATGAATATTTTCCTGATGAGATTGAAGATATGATTAAAGGAGATGATATCGAATATGATGATCATATTAGTGATTATGAAGAACATTTAATTGCATCAGAAAATAATACAGAGGATGTACTGGAGGATGATGCAGAAGAAATTCTATTAAGCAGCGAGGATTCAACTTCTGGGTTAGGGCTAGGAGATAAACAATGAATACAGCTGTAGCAAGAACAACATCTCAAACAATGAGAGTTACCCAGAAAGGTGAGGAGTCGGCAGCTCAATGGATTAAAGGGGTACTTGATGGTAGTGGATCAAGCCCAGCACAGATTATTGTTGCTGTTGTGATTGGTTGTATTCCTTTTGTCGGTCAAGGGGTAGACGTTGGGAATGTCATTGTTTCTGTAGTGAAGATAGCTGAAAAACCAGAAGAGAAAGATAACTGGTTTGATTTGGTTTTTAATCTTGTGGCATTTATTCCTGTAGCTGGAGATGGGTTAAAAATTGTCTTTAAGCAATTACGTTCAGGTAAAGCGATGGGGGCTATTTTAGATGCGATTCCAAGTAAAACCATGCGAGGGAATGTTGATAAGTGGTTTAGGAATGTAAACTGGAATACTTATACCAAAGAGCTGCAAACGACCTGTAATAAGATTATTGATGGTTTAACTGATGTTTTTGATAGCTGGTTAACCAGAGCTGTATTGGGACAAGCCAGATTAAAAACTTTGGTTACTCAGTTGAAGCAAATGAAAAAAGTTGCCAATCAAAAAATTGATATGGTAATGAAAGAATTACAGGCTGCACATCAAAAAGCGTTAGGAACACCTTACCCTAATACTACAGCACGAGCTCCAGTTGTGACGACGAGAGCACCCTCAACACCAGCGGCAAAGACCCCTAGACAACCGAATCAACAACCTGCGCCTCACACACCGCCAAATGGTAGTGTACCTAAAAATACTGGTGGAAATGCGGCAAATGCTGGCACACAAAATAATTCAACCAAAAGAAAGCAAAGAAAGAGAAGACGACGTTCAAATCAAGAGTTAGGCTCTGGTGGTGAACATATAACGGATTACTACTATGTTAAACGCATGAAAAGTAGGACTAAAATCAATTTTAATGGTGTGCTTTATGAATATCATGATAAAGGTCACAACGGGATTGATCATGTATGGCATAGTGCAAGATTAGGGCATAAATACCGAGTAACCGACAGTAAGGCGACCAATGCTTTAAGTCATAGATCATTGATGACCCCCAAAGCTGCGATGATGGCTTTGAGAATGGGCTTAGATGTTTATATGGCTTCAGACGAAGACGATAAAGTAAAGCGTTCCGTAGGTACGACTGTGGGAGATGGCGTGCAAATGTCACATCTCTGGGTTTCTAGTAAAATCGAATCAGCAAGAATTATTCCTGCACATGATAGTTTAATTGAAGCTATTGAAGCTTGGAGACGAGTAGATTTTAAGCCATCAACAGAAAGAGTATTTAAAAATGGTAAAAGACAAACAATGGCTGTCCGTTGTCCTTATGATCGTAGTTTAGTAACTATTACTGGGGACAAATTTGATCATCATCAAAAATGTAAAGGACTTGATAAACCGAAGTGTACACGTACAGTGACAGCACATGGTATTAAATTGGAATTTGTTTTACCAAATGATATGTTGCCGGAGTAAGAAAGTTGAATAACCAAATAAATGATTTAAATATTGATTGGGAACAGTGGTTTAATCAACAAATACTAAATTATGGAAAATATAGAGATAGTTTCTTACAAGAAGATATGTATCAAAGGCGGTTTGATGCTTTTCTTAATGGTGTTTATTCAGTAACTGACGGTTTTCAAAAATATAAGGCAAATGCTAAATCCAGTAAAATGATGGCTGCTGGACATCAAAGAGTAAAAGATGTCTTAAATTTAATGTCATTACAGTACTCTGCTGGTGGAGATATTGCATTTATTCAGGAACTTTATCCATATCTTTTAAACTGGACAGAAGAATATGCCGAAATTCACAGTCAATATCATCAAAGCCCAGAGGCAGATGGTCGATATGTTTGGCATATCAGTTTAGGAACAGAAGACTATTGGTATATTGCTTTACGTCTGATTTGTTTTGGACTGTTGACTGGTTATGCGGATCAGATGGATCGGATTATGCCAATCATTGACTATGTAGAAGCAACGCCTGATGGACAGGAAAAAGATGGATTAATTGAACGTTTAGTTGCTCCTTTTGTTGCAGATCGTGGAACTCCACCAGATGAAGCAAGACGACATTTGCCTTATCGTAAGCTCATTAAAGTGTTTAATGCTTCACCTGAACAGCGTCCAGCTTTAATGCTGCAATACCTAGAAGACTGGTATGAGGCGAGCCGCCGAGAACCTTATTATGATCAACATCCTCAACCAGACATAAGATCTGGAGTTAGCTATTATGGGTATTGGTCATGGGAAGCAGCAGCGGTAACGTGGTTGCTGGATATAGATGATACGTCATATCGTGAACATCAGTTCTATCCAAAAGATTTGGTTAATTTTGCTCGAACACAGTCAAAAGTAGTTTTAGATGATCAACAATTAGAACGAATGAAAGTTAAGGGTGGAGAAGCCTGTATTAAAACAGGTTATTGGAGAACACCAGCACAACCAGATTTACGACAATACTTTAAACAGGGTGAGATTGTTCCTGCATTTATCGAGCTGGATTGGGGGGGAGTATATTGGTATTGGGATGGTGAAAAATAAGTTAATCATTTGAGAAAAGCCATCCTCTTTTGGATGGTTTTTTTACTTTTACCGAATGACATGCTGGAGCGTTAATAAATGTCCATACAAGTAAATGAGCAGACAATAGATTGGCAAAAGTGGTTAAGTTTAGAAATAAAAGACCCTGCTTTATTTAGAGATAATTTGCTTGAACAAAAAATGTATAGCAAAAGATTTGATACATTTGTGAATGGGATATATTCCGTAACGGATGGTTTTAGTAATTATAAAAATGAAAAAAAATATGGTGGCTATATTGCGGCAGGTCATCAGCGTTTAAACGATGTCTTAAATTTAATGTCTTTACAGTATTCGGCAGGCGGAAGTCTTGAGTTTTTAAAAGAAATATATCCATATCTACTTCATTGGACAGAAGAGTACGCAGAAGCAAGCCATTTATACAATTTAAGTCCTGATGCTGATGGACGATTTGTTTGGCATTTCAGTTTGGGAACTGAAGACTATTGGTATATTGCTTTACGTCTGATTTGTTTTGGGCTATTGACTGGCTATGCAGACCAGATGGATCGGATTATGCCAATCATTGACTATGTAGAAGCAACACCTGAAGGGCAGGAAAAAGATGGATTAATTGAACGTTTAGTTGCTCCTTTTGTTGCAGATCGTGGAACCCCACCAGATGAAGCAAGACGACATTTGCCTTATCGTAAGCTGATTAAAGTGTTTAATGCTTCACCTGAAAAGCGTCCAGCTTTAATGCTGCAATATTTAGAAGATTGGTATGAGGCGAGCTGTCGAGAGCCTTATTATGATCAACATCCTCAAACTGACTTAAGATCTGGAAGAGGCTACTATGGCTATTGGTCATGGGAAGCAGCAGCGGTTACTGTTATATCAAGAATAGATGATAGTAGCTATCGAGATAAACCTTACTATCCTAAAGATTTGGTTGATTATGCTCGAATTCAATATACGTCTTTAGATCAACAAGGTAATACTATGATCAAAGAATTACGATAATTTGTTTCTAATAAAAAAAGGCTGCAAATAGCAGCCTTTTTCTATGACAACATATGTGTCGCGTGACGTTTTACCTTACCAGCTCAACGCACCGCCAGTTTGATAGTCTGTTACACGTGTTTCGAAGAAATTCTTCTCTTTACGCAAGTCCATCATTTCAGACATCCACTGGAACGGGTTGCTCACACCAGCAAACTGCTCAGGCAAACCTAACTGAGCTAAACGGCGGTTACAAATGAATTTCAAGTATTCTTCCATCATCGCAGCATTCATACCCAATACACCACGTGGCATAGTGTCACGCGCATATTCGATTTCAAGCATCGTACCTTCAAGAATCATTTGAACGATTTCTTCTTGGAATTCAGCAGTCCATAAGCTTGGGTTTTCGATCTTGATTTGGTTAATCATGTCGATACCAAAGTTCAAGTGCATCGACTCATCACGTAAAATGTATTGGAATTGCTCAGCAACACCATTCATCTTATTACGACGGCCCATCGACAAGATTTGGCTGAAACCACAGTAGAAGAAGATCCCTTCAAGGACACAGTAGAACGCGATCAAGTTGCGAAGCAAAATTTGGTCGTTTTCAGGTGTACCAGTTTGGAAAGTAGGATCACTTAAAGACTGCGTATATTTCAAGCCCCAAGCTGCTTTACGCGCAACTGATGGAACTTCGCGATACATGTTGAAGACTTCGCCTTCGTCCATACCTAAAGATTCGATACAGTATTGGTAAGCGTGAGTATGAATAGCTTCTTCAAACGCTTGACGCAAAATGTACTGACGGCATTCAGGGTTGGTAATGTGACGGTAAATCGCCAACACCAAGTTGTTTGCAACCAATGAATCTGCTGTAGAGAAGAAACCAAGAGAGCGCATAACAATGGTACGTTCGTCTTCAGTTAAGCCATTTTCAGACTTCCAGAGCGCGATGTCATGGTTCATGTTGACTTCTTGTGGCATCCAGTGGTTTGCACAACCGTCTAGATATTTTTGCCAAGCCCATTCGTATTTGAACGGTACAAGTTGGTTTAAGTCCGCACGACAGTTAATCATGGCTTTGTCGTCAACTTGTACACGTTGTGCACCCATTTCTAGTTCTTCTAGACCTGGAGCAACATCTAAGCTTTCTAAGGCGTTAGATGCTCTTGCCAACGGATCGGCTGGATTTGTTGATCGGCTTCGAGCGGTTGAAGCGGGTTGTGCAGTTGCCACATTCTTCTGTGGTTGCTCTGCAGCAGATACCATCTGCGGATTAGCCGCTTTTTGCGGTTCGACGGGCGCAGACTTGTGTTCAGGTGCAGCCGGTTTTTGCGAATCATCTTCGAAATCGTCCCAACTTAGGATAGACATATCAATTCTCTCTACGTTGCTTTATATCTTTTATCGACATCCAGCAGTGCTGAGATGTCTTACTATACGCTTAATTTGTGAAAGCAAAATTAAGTTTTGCCAATCATTGTTCTAAAACTGTGCATAGAACGCGATTCTCACGACTTATTTTGCTTTCGCTTTTTGTTTTGGTTTGCTTTTACCCAAAAGTAGGCAATCGGCATATAAAACAAAACCACAAAGGAAATCACCAAGGTCGCAAGACCTAACATATAGTTATGAGTCATATGAAGCATGGTGATTTCCTAGGTTGTCTTTAATTTTTTAATCTCCCTAAATCCCTCTTTTAAAAGAGGGACTTTCACACCTCAATAAGTTTGGTGTAATTCCCCTCCTTTTAGGAGGGGTTAGGGGAGGTTATTACTGACAAGCCTCACAGTCTGGATTGTCAATTGAACACGCCATTGGCACTGGAGCTGCTTGACCGAAGCCTTCATCTTCAGCAACCACTTCTGGTTTAACTTCCTGAGCAACTGCTGCAACAGGCGCTGCCGTTACAGTTGCAGGTTTTACTGCATTCAATGCACCCGTGTTAATGGTTGATTTCTCAGCAGAAGTTGCACCTAAAGCTCGGAGGTAATACGTCGTTTTCAGACCACGTAACCAAGCCATTTTATAGGTCAAGTCCAGTTTCTTACCGTTTGCACCAGAGATGTAAAGGTTTAAAGACTGCGCTTGATCGATCCATTTTTGACGACGTGATGCAGCATCCACAATCCAGCGTGGCTCAACTTCAAATGCCGTCGCGAAGATTGCTTTAAGCTCTTCAGGAATACGAGAAATCTTTTGAACTGAACCTTCGAAGTGTTTCAGATCATTCACCATCACAGAGTCCCACAGACCACGGTCTTTCAACGCACGTACTAGGTACGGGTTGATCACTGTGAATTCGCCTGATAGGTTCGATTTTACATATAAGTTTTGGAATGTTGGCTCAATCGATTGAGACACACCACAAATGTTCGAAATGGTTGCAGTCGGTGCAATGGCCATCACGTTTGAGTTACGCATACCGTCTTTTTGAACTTTGGCACGTAAAGTGTCCCAGTCCAAACGTTGAGTGCGGTCAACTTCAAACATACGTTCAGGACGTGTTTTTGCAACAAGGTCTAGCGAGTCAATTGGCAGGATACCTTGATCCCACAGTGAACCTTTGAATGTCTCATAAGTACCACGTTCAACAGCCAAATCACTTGATGTTGAAATTGCGTAGTAGCTGATCACTTCCATCGATTCATCAGCAAAGTCTACTGCTGCATCAGAACCATAAGCGAGTTGCATTTCATACAGCGCATCTTGGAAGCCCATGATACCCATACCCACTGGGCGGTGTTTCAAGTTCGAGTTTTTCGCTTGTGGCACAGCATAGTAGTTAATGTCGATTACGTTATCGAGCATACGAACCGCTGTTTTTACTGTACGTGCAAGCTTTTCACGGTCTAACACACCACCTTGAACGTGTTGTACAAGGTTGATTGAACCTAAGTTACATACCGCAATTTCATCTTTGCTTGTATTTAATGTGATTTCTGTACACAAGTTAGATGAGTGAACTACACCAACGTGTTGTTGTGGTGAACGTAAGTTACATACGTCTTTGAATGTGATCCACGGGTGACCTGTTTCAAACAACATCGACAGCATTTTGCGCCACAAATCTTTTGCACGGATTTTCTTGTGCAACATGTTTGTTTCTTTCGCAATTGCTTCATAGTGTGCATAACGCTCAGCGAACTCTGCACCCATTAAGTCGTGTAGGTCTGGTGTTTCAGACGGCGTGAACAGGGTCCATTCAGCATCTTCAAAAACACGTTGCATAAATAAGTCAGGAACCCAGTTTGCTGTGTTCATGTCATGCGTACGGCGACGGTCATCACCAGTATTTTTACGTAGCTCTAGGAACTCTTCGATGTCCAAGTGCCAAGTTTCAAGGTATGCACACACAGCACCTTTACGCTTACCACCTTGGTTAACTGCAACAGCAGTATCGTTCGCCACTTTAAGGAATGGAACTACACCTTGTGACTTACCGTTTGTACCTTTGATATATGAGTTCAAGGCACGAACTGGCGTCCAGTCATTACCTAAACCGCCTGCCCATTTAGATAGCATTGCGTTATCACGCATAGCGCCATAAATGTCATATAGGTCATCATCAATGGTCGTTAAATAACAACTAGACAACTGTGGACGTAGCGTACCTGAGTTAAACAGGGTAGGCGTAGACGCCATGTAATCGAAGCTCGACAATAAGTTGTAGAACTCGATTGCACGTTCTTCACGGTTTGCTTCGTTGAGTGAAAGACCCATCGAAACACGCATGAAGAATAATTGTGGTAATTCGAAACGTACGCCATCTGAGTGGATGAAGTAACGGTCAAATAATGTTTGTAGACCTAAGTACGTAAATTGGTTTGAGCGTTCTGGTTGAATCGCTGCGGCCAATTTCGCAAGGTCAAAGTTAAGAAGCTCTGGTGAAAGTAGGTCTAGCTCAATACCTTTCTTCAGGAAAGTTTCTAAAGCATCGCCTTCAGCTGTGTCTTCAGACAAGCCAAGGAAAGTTAAACCAGTTGCGACCAATTCATCACGAAGTAGGCGAGCTGTCACGTAGGTATAGTTTGGTTCTTGTTCGATACGGGTACGTGTTGCCATCATCATCGTGGTTGCGATGTCAGACGCTTTTACACCGTTGTAAAGGTTTTTAATGGTTTCATCGATGATCGCTTGAACATTGATGCCTTCTAAACCTTCAGCCGCTTTTGTTACAGTCGCTTCGAGCTTACGCATGTCAAGCGGTTGAAGCTGACCATTGGCGTCAGTGATTTGTAAGGTTGGGTGATGGTTTTCACCTGCTTGTTTACGTGCATCAGCACGTTGATCGCGGTAGATGACATACGCACGAGCAACTTTCTGTTCACCTGTACGCATTAGCGCAAGTTCAACTTGGTCTTGGATTTCTTCGATGTGAATTGTACCGCCAGAAGGTAGGCGGCGACTGAACGTATTTAATACCATCTCGGTAAGTTGAGAAATACGATCGTGGATGCGGCTTGAGTCAGCACTTTGTTGGCCTTCAACAGCCAAAAATGCCTTACCAATGGCAACAGAGATTTTTTCTGCGTCAAAGCTGGCAACATCTCCAGTGCGTTTAATCACCTGAATTTGACCAGGGGTTGAATTCGATACGCTCATGCTAGCATAGCTCCATTTTGTCATCTATTTTTATGTCTATGGACCGTTTGAACTGGGCAGTTTTTATGCCACAGTGTTTGAGGTTTAAACACAAGACCTAGTGGTTTAAAAATTAATTGAACACAAGATACGGGAAAATTCAGGGTAGATCAATATTGACATTTTATTAAATATTTTGATCGATCTGGTCTCGAAAAGATCTCAAAAAGATCCCTTTTTTATGATTCTTGTATTAAGCCTTATTAGACAAGGCGATAGCATAACAAAGCTCGGTTTAAGTGCTTATAGATAACATTGTGGATAAGTTCAAAACAGACGAATGAGTGAGTTATAAACTGTTCAAACAGTGACTTGGTATGAAAAATAGCCATTTTGTAAAGAAACGTTTCTTTTGCTTTGGTTGGATATACAGCAAACGCGAGAAAGCGCTCATTTGGAGGCTAAAAAAATGTATAACAAAATGCTACTTTGATGTATCAGTTTGGTGAACAAGATCTTGTTTACAATGTAAACGTGTGTATATTGCAAAATATATCAGAGCGTATCCCTTGGATTTTAAAGGATACGTTAAGTCGTCAAAATAAAGGGGCACTCCATGAGCCAAGAAGAAAAGTTACCAAAAATTTTAATCGTAGAAGACGATGAGCGTCTAGCTCGCTTAACTCAAGAATACCTAATCCGTAATGGTCTTGAGGTTGGGGTAGAACCCGATGGTAACCGTGCCATTCGCCGTATTATTGCAGAACAACCTGATATGGTGGTGTTAGATGTGATGCTTCCTGGTGCAGATGGTTTAACCATTTGCCGTGAAGTTCGTCCACATTATCACCAACCGATTTTGATGTTGACTGCACGTACCGAAGATATGGATCAAGTGCTTGGTCTAGAAATGGGTGCAGATGACTATGTGGCAAAACCAGTTCAGCCACGTGTTTTACTTGCACGTATTCGTGCTTTATTACGTCGTACTGACAAAGCGCCTGAAGATGAAGTTGCACAGCGTATCGAATTTGATGATCTGGTGATCGATAACGGTGGTCGTTCAGTGACTTTAAATGGTGAGTTGGTTGACTTTACCAGTGCTGAATATGACTTATTGTGGTTGCTGGCTTCAAATGCAGGACGCATTCTTTCTCGCGAAGACATTTTCGAGCGTTTACGTGGTATTGAATATGACGGTCAAGACCGTTCAATTGATGTGCGTATTTCGCGTATTCGTCCAAAAATTGGTGATGATCCTGAAAATCCAAAGCGTATTAAAACGGTACGTAGTAAAGGCTACTTATTTGTAAAAGAAACCAATGGTCTTTAAGCCGTTTATTTGATTCGTTAAAACGGGACATTTTTAGTGTTCAAACACAGTATATTCTTGCGTATCTATGCTGGGCTGGTAGTGCTAGTCGCTATTGTTGCCCTCATGGGATATTTGCTTGTACAAATTATTAACTATCAGCGAGTGCAAGAATATCGCGAGTCTTTGACGGACGGGATTTCCTTTATTATTAGTGAAGGTGTATCCCGTCAGACCAATGCACAGCAAAAAGCAGACTGGATTTCAGATGCTTCAGATTTGCTTGAGCTGCCGATTAATATGATCCCTGCCAATAAGGTTGATTTGAGTCGTGCAGAGTTAAAACGGATCAGTGAGCGTAAAGCGGCTGTGCGTTATGATGCGCAAACGCAAGTGGCGTACTTGATCATTGGTCTAAAAGATGATCCGAATCATTTACTGTATATTAAAGTAGATAAAATTGGTGAGCTGCAAATGAAAGCACTCCCGATTTTTATCCTAGATTATTTGGTGTATTACCCAGGTCAAGAAGAAGAGTACTTGGAAAAAGTACAGAAACATTTCTCTTATCCTGTGCAGATTGAAGAAGTACAAAATCTGGCTTTAGAGTCTGAGCAGATTGGTCGTTTGCGTTTAGATCATAGCGTGATCTTATATCGTGATAGTGCTTCTGTGCGTGGTACCACCATTTCTATTGTGTCTCCACCTTTACCTAGTTCACCGAGCAAGGTTTTGGTATTGGGGCCTGTGCCTATTTTCAACTGGATGCCGTTTCAGCTCGCAGCAGGGATTACCTTGTTGAGCCTTTTTGTACTCAGTTTGGGGGTCTATGGCTTGCTTGTACCGATGCAGCGTAAACTGCGTGAGGTCAATTACGGTTTAAATCGTATGAAGGCAGGCGATATGACCCTACGTTTGCCTGTCGACGGCACGGATGAGATGGCCAGTCTAGCCAATAGCTATAACAGCATGTCAGACCATATTCAGCGACTCATCGAGGCGCAGCGCGAGCTGATGCGTGCGGTATCGCATGAGCTTCGTACGCCCGTTGCTCGGATTCGTTTTGGTATGGAAATGCTGGCTGAAGAAGATGATTATGAATACCGTCTTCAACAAGTCGATATGATTGATAAAGACATTGAGGCTTTAAATACCTTAATTGATGAAATCATGACCTACGCCAAGTTGGAGCAGGGCACACCATCACTTGATATTGAAAACATTGTATTGTTTGAAGTCTTAGATCAGGTGGTGGTTGAGACGGAAGCACTAAAAACCCAGAAAGAAATTCATTTAAATGCTCCTCCTTTAACCTTAACGGTTGAGGCTGAACGTCGTTATTTACACCGCGTGGTGCAGAATTTGGTTGGTAATGCAGTTCGTTATGGCGACCATCAGGTGCTGGTCAGTGGTGGTATTAATGACAGCGGTATGGCCTATGTTTGTGTTGAAGATGATGGGCCCGGTATTCCAGAAGACGAGCGAGAGCGCGTTTTTGAAGCCTTTGCACGTTTGGATGATAGCCGGACTCGAGCATCGGGTGGCTATGGTTTGGGTTTGTCGATTGTGAGCCGAATTGCCTATTGGTTTGGTGGTAGCGTTAAAGTGGATCAGAGTCCAAGCCTCGGTGGTGCACGTTTTACCATGACATGGCCGGCACATCGCTTTAGTAAGTCTAAAAAGAAGTATAGTGTTAAAGATAATACAGACTCAAAAAGCTAAGCATTGAAAATAAAAAAGCACCGAAATTCGGTGCTTTTTTATTTTCAATGCTGACTTATTCTTGGATGCTGGCATCGGGAGAAATAATCTGCTTGCCTTGTTTTAGGCTTTCAAGCGCATCTGCATTAAAGTCAATCAATAATGAGTTATTTTGGGTGTCTATGCCATAACGGCTAATGAGCTTCTGATCACCATTAATCGTTTCAATTTTATATTCATCCACAATATTCATAATGCCATCAAGGTTGGTGGTGGCTGAAGCTTTGTCTTGGCGAAAAAGCTCATAAATGTCGCGTAAATCAAAGATGGCATTATTGGCATCGGGGTGTTTACGAACATAAGTTTCAACATGGCGAATAAGCAACTGGGCAAATAAAAAATAGTTAGGTTTATGGGTGAATTCCAGACTCATGTGGTGCTCCTTATTCTTTGTTGTTGGTTGTCTATATCAATAGCACAAGAAAAAGCCAAGTGCATTAATTGATTGGAGTGATTTGCAAAAAAATACAAAAAATATGAGTGACTTAATCTACTTTTGTACTTTTTAAATAAACAAAATGGAGCGGTTGTTGAGCTTAGTTTTTTAAACTGCTGATTGTGTGATTGTTATCGGAATGAGGTTGAAAAATGGTTTATAGGCTTTGTTTGAATGTCAAAATTTGGAAAAATAATAGAATAGTAGTGTTTTATTAGATAAAGCGATTGGTTTCGAAATAAAAGGGCTTTCATCGAAAAAATCTCAAAAAACGAAGAGAAATCATCCTAAAGACGAAGGTCTATAAGCTAGCAACTTACGTCAGCAATCGGGTACAATTGGCGGGATTAATTTTGTGTTTGGTGTATTTGAAGGCCAATACATGCATTCTTTGTTAATAAATTAGGCCTGCCAGGAGTTATCCCCGCATGAGTGCCATTACTCCATACGAATGGGCAATTATTGCCTTCGTGATCGGCGTTACATTTCTTTGCGTCTTTATGCTCACTGTCCCATTACTCCTTGGGGGTAAGTCATGGGGCCGTGCAAAGCAAGAGCAATTTGAATCAGGTGTGGTTGGTGCTGGTGGTGCACGTATCCGCCTGTCAGCAAAGTTCTATTTAGTTGCAATCTTCTTCGTCGTATTCGACTTGGAGGCGCTTTACCTTTACGCATGGGCTACATCGGTTCGTGAAGTAGGTTGGGTGGGTTTCACCACTGCAGCAGTATTTATTTTAGTTTTACTCGTTGGTTTGGTTTATGAGTTGTCTACCGGTGCGCTTAACTGGTCGCCTTCTGACAAACGTAAAGCAGCAGGGATTAAACCTAAAGTTGGTTCTCCAAATATGAATCTTGCAGAAATCACTCGCTTTAATTCAATTGAAGAGTTGGTTATGGACCCTACAGGTCAAATCCCAGCTCAATCATCTGGTCGTGTGAAAGATAAGTCACCGGCTAAATCGTCTGATAAGGAGTAACTCGGGATGAAATATACATTAACCCGTGCGAATCCGGATGCTGATCAATATCCACTTCAAGAGCGTCAAATCGTAACGGATCCGCTTGAAGAAGAAGTGAATAAAAATGTGTTCATGACTCGTTTAGAGGATGTGGCACATACAGCAGTGAACTGGGGTCGTAAGAACTCGGTTTGGCCGTTTAACTTTGGTACATCTTGCTGCTACGTAGAGTATGCAACGACTTTAACAGGCGTGCATGACTTGTCGCGTTTCGGTGCTGAAGTAATCCGTGCTTCACCTCGTCAGGCTGACTTGATGATTGTTGCAGGTACATGTTTCGTCAAAATGGCTCCAGTTATTCAACGTTTATATGAACAAATGTTGGAACCGAAGTGGGTTATTTCAATGGGTGCATGTGCAAACTCTGGCGGTATGTACGATATTTATTCAGTTGTACAAGGTGTGGATAAAATCATCCCAGTCGATGTTTATATTCCAGGTTGCCCACCCCGTCCAGAAGCATTAATCCAAGCATTAATGTTGTTACAAGACCAAATTCAATTAGAGCGCCGTCCACTTTCTGCCGTAATTGGTGATGATCTTAAGCCAGTGTATAAGCCAAAGATGATGCCAGAACGTGACCGTAAGAATGCTGAACGTATTGCAGTGAAAAACTTACGCTCTATGGATGAAATTAAATAATTTAAACGACAGTTGTTTTGATGCACCCGGTCTGGGTGTCGTTGTCGTTTAGGTTGAATGAATTTGTATTAAATAGGAAGCCAAGCCAATGGCTGAAACTGAAAACGCTATGCCAGAGTCAGCGCAAGTTGATTCACGCCCAGCATTTGCAATTGTAGAAGAGCTCAAAACCAAATTTGGCGAGAACTTCTATGTGCAAACGACTTTTGAAGACTTTCCAACGGTCTGGGTTGAGCGCGCGCGCGTACAAGAAGTTTTAATGTTCTTGCGTACAGTGTCACGTCCATACGTGATGTTGTTTGACTTGTCTGCGGTAGATGAACGTTTACGTACACACCGCGACGGTTTGCCTGCGTCTGACTTTACTGTGTTCTATCACTTATTATCGCTTGAGCGTAATAGTGATATTCGTATCAAAGTTGCATTGAATGAAAATGATGTAAATCTTCCAACTGCAACCAATATTTGGCCAAATGCCAACTGGTACGAACGTGAAGCTTACGATATGTTCGGGATCAATTTCGAAGGGCATCCAATGCTCCGTCGTATTTTGTTGCCAACCTATTGGGAAGGTCACCCACTTCGTAAAGAATACTCTGCACGTGCCACTGAATATACACCGTATATGCAGAACCAAGCGAAGCAGGATTACGAACAGGAACACCTTCGTTTCGTACCTGAAGATTGGGGTATGAAGCGCGGTAATGACGACGAAGACTTCATGTTCTTGAACTTAGGTCCGAACCACCCATCTGCGCACGGTGCTTTCCGTGTAATCTTGCAGTTGGATGGTGAAGAAGTGAAAGACTGTGTGCCTGATATCGGCTATCACCACCGTGGTGTGGAAAAGATGGCTGAACGTCAAACTTGGCATTCATTCATTCCTTATACCGACCGTGTGGACTACTTAGGTGGTTGTGCGCAAAACATGCCTTATGTGATGGGTGTGGAGCAAATGGCGGGTATTACTGTACCTGACCGCGCGCAATGTATCCGTGTCATGATGTCTGAATTGTTCCGTATCAATAACCACTTATTGTATATCGGTACTGCGATTCAAGATGCCGGCGGTATGACCCCTGTATTCTACATGTTTGCGGATCGTCAAAAAATCTATGACGCGATTGAAGCAATCACCGGTTACCGTATGCACCCAGCATGGTTCCGTATTGGTGGTACAGCACATGACTTGCCAAACAACTGGCAGCATCTGATTCGTGAAATCCTAGATTGGATGCCGAAGCGTATGAACGAATACTACACAGCAGCGCTGAAAAACTCTGTATTTGTAGGTCGTACGCGTAACGTAGCTCAATATGACGCGAAATCTGCGTTAGCTTGGGGTGTAACTGGTACAGGTCTACGTGCAACAGGTATTGACTTCGATGTTCGTAAATATCGCCCATACAGTGGCTATGAAAACTACGACTTCGATGTGCCACTTGAGTACGAAGGCGATGCGTATGCGCGTGTTCTTGTTCACTTCCGTGAAATTGAAGAATCACTCAAAATCGTGAAGCAATGTTTAGACAACATGCCTTCTGGTGCATACAAAGCAGATCACCCATTGGCTGTTCCACCACCAAAAGACAAGACTTTACAAGACATTGAAACCTTGATTACGCACTTCTTAAGCGTATCTTGGGGTCCTGTAATGCCTGCAGGTGAAGCATCTGTAATGGCGGAAGTGGTCAAAGGTGCGTCGAATTACTACTTGACTTCAGACAAGTCAACGATGAGTTATCGTACCCGTATTCGTACACCGACTTTCACGCATTTACAGCAAATGCCTTCTGTGATTAACGGCAGTCTGGTATCTGACTTGATCATTTATTTAGCGACAATTGACGTCGTTATGGCTGACGTGGATCGCTAAGGGGTAAACGCATTATGATGATTTTGACTGATAAAAAGCCACGCGTGAATGTTGAAGGGATTTTGACTGCGGACGAAATCCACGAAATTGAACATCACATTGGTCACTACCCGTACCCACGTGCAGCATCTTTGGATGCTTTGAAGTGTGTACAACGCCGTAATGGCTGGGTAGATGACGCGCAGCTAAACGCCATTGCTCAGTTATTGACAATCAGTGTTGCTGATTTGGAAGGTGTTGCAACTTTCTATAACCGTATTTACCGTCAACCCGTGGGTCGTAACGTCATTTTACTTTGTGACTCGATTGCGTGTTTCTTGATGGGTGCGGAAACTTTAGCAGAAGCTTTTCAGCGCGAGCTAGGCATTCAGTTTGGTCAAACGACTGCTGATGGTCGTTTTACTTTGCTGCCGATTTGCTGCTTAGGTAACTGTGACAAAGGCCCAACCTTGATGGTGAATGAAGACACTCACGGTTTGGTTGAAGTTTCTTCAGTGAAACAGTTATTGGAGAAGTATGTATGAATACCGAACCAAAACCAATTTATGGCGAAGGTAACCCAGAAACGCATCCATTAACTTGGCGTTTGAGTAAACAAGAGCACGTTCGTAATGCCGATGATTACGAAGCGCTTGAAGGTTACGCGGGTCTGAAAAAAGCAATCACCATGCCGCCGAAAGATGTGCTTGAAGTGATTAAAGCTGCGACCGTAAAAGGTCGTGGTGGTGCAGGCTTCCCAGCAGGGATCAAATGGTCTTTGATGGCGCCAAATGACAACTCAGGTCCACGTTACCTGATTTGTAATGCCGATGAGATGGAACCAGGGACCTTTAAAGACCGTTTGTTGATGGAAAAACTTCCTCACCAATTGATCGAAGGGATGTTGATTGCAGCGTATACGTTAGAAGCAACCCATGGTTATATCTTCATTCGTGGCGAGTACATTGAAGCAGCTGCTTACTTAAATGAAGCGCTTGAGCAAGTTCGTGCCAAAGGTTACTTGGGCGAAAACATCCTTGGAACTGGCTGGAACTTCGAGTTGCATGTGCACACGGGTGCGGGTCGTTATATCTGTGGTGAAGAAACTGCATTGATTAACTCGCTTGAAGGTCGCCGTGCAAACCCACGTACGAAACCGCCATTCCCACAAGTTGCAGGTGCTTGGGGTCGTCCTACGATTGTTAACAATGTAGAGACCTACAACAACTTACCAGCAATCATGTTGCGTGGCCCTGAGTGGTATATCGGTTTATCTGCGGGTAAGTCGAAAGATCCAGGCACAAAAATCTATGGTGCATCTGGCAAGGTGAAATTCCCAGGTCTTTGGGAGCTTCCATTTGGTACAACTGCGCGTGAAGTCATTGAAGACTATGCGGGCGGTATGCGTGATGGCTTGAAGCTTAAAGCATGGTTACCGGGTGGTGCGTCTACAGACTTCTTGGCTGCTGAACACATTGATCTACCGATGGATGCTGAGAGCATCATGAAAGCAGGTTCACGTTTAGGTACGTGTTTGCTGATGGTGGTTGATGAAACGCAATGTATGGTTTCAGCGACTCGTAACTTAGAAGAATTCTTTGCACGTGAGTCATGTGGTTTCTGTACGCCTTGTCGTGATGGTTTACCGTGGGCGGTGAAAGCACTGAAAGCATTGGAAGATGGCACAGGTAAGAAAGAAGATATCGATCACTTACAAGAACTTACTCGTAAGCTTTGGATTGGTAAGACTTTCTGTGCGCATGCTCCAGGTGCAATGGAACCGTTGATGGGTGCACTCAAATATTTCCGTGGCGAGTTTGAAGCAAAAGTAGTGAATGCTGCTGCGCAAACTAGCAACGTAGAACAAGCTTAAGGAATTCGACTATGGCTACAATTCATGTCGATGGCAAATCGTACGAAGTCAATGGCTCAGAGAACTTGCTGCAAGCATGTTTGTCTTTGGGTATTGATATCCCGTACTTTTGTTGGCATCCATCCTTAGGTTCTGTCGGTTCTTGCCGTCAATGTGCCGTGACTCAATACGCGAATCCTGAAGATACGCGTGGCCGTTTAGTCATGTCATGTATGACACCTGCATCTGACAATACCTACATCTCGATTGAAGACAAAGAAGCGAAAGACTTCCGTGCGTCAATTGTTGAGTTCTTGATGACGAATCACCCACACGACTGTCCAGTCTGTGAAGAAGGTGGGCACTGTCATTTACAAGATATGACCGTGATGACTCAACACGACCGTCGTCGTTACCGTTTCACTAAACGTACACACTACAACCAAGAGCTGGGCTCATTCATTTCACACGAAATGAACCGTTGTATCGCATGTTACCGTTGTGTTCGTTACTACAACGACTATGCGGGTGGTACTGACTTTGGTGTGTACGCAAGCGCGTCACGTGTTTACTTTGGTCGCCCTGAGTCAGGCACTTTAGAGTCTGAATTCTCGGGTAACTTGACTGAAGTATGTCCGACAGGTGTATTCACCGACAAAACTCACTCAGAACGCTATAACCGTAAGTGGGACATGCAGTATGCGCCAAGCGTATGCCAAGGCTGTTCTTCGGGTTGTAACATTTCTCCGGGTGAGCGTTATGGCGAACTTCGTCGTGTCGAAAACCGTTTCAACGGTGAAGTGAACCAATACTTCCTTTGTGATAAAGGTCGTTTTGGTACAGGTTATGTGAACCGTGCAGATCGTCCACGTCAACCGCAGTTCCGTGATGGTGCTGAAGCAACTACAGTTTCTGTAGATCAGGCATTAGATACCGTTATTGCAAATATCCAAGGCAAAAAAGTTTTGGGTATTGGTTCTCCACGTGCATCACTTGAGTCGAACTTCGCGCTTCGCGAATTAGTTGGTCAAGAGAACTATTCAACGGGGCTGTCTCAAAAAGAGCAAAACTTGGTTGAATTGGCTGCATCGATTATGCAAACCGAAGGTGTATATAACCCGGGTATGCGTGAAATCGAAAGCTATGATGCTGTGCTTATTTTGGGTGAAGACTTAACGCAAACTGCGCCACGTATGGCGTTGTCTGTTCGTCAAGCGGCGAAAAACAAAGCCAAAGAAATGGCTGCGGAACGTCGTACTCAAGACTGGTTAGCAGAGCCGCTACAACGTATTGCTCAAGATGCGAAATCACCGATTTTCATCCTCGCTGCAACGCAAACACGCTTAGCTGATGTTGCAGCAGGTGAAGTGGTTGCTTCTCCAAACGATATCGCTCGTTTAGGTTTTGCCGTTGCTGCAGCAGTAAAAGGTGATGCAATTCTTGGTCTAGCGGATGATGCGAAAGCATTTGCTCAGAACATTGCAGATACATTGAAAGCGGCGAAGAAACCACTGATCATTTCAGGTACAAGTTTACAAGACGCATCAATCATGGAAGCTGCTGCACAAGTTGCGCAAAACCTTGGTGGAAATGCTGGCTTAAGCTTGACGGTTCCTGAAGTGAACTCTATGGGCTTAGCAATCTTCGGTGGACAAAGCTTAGAGCAAGCATTTGCACAAGATTATGACACGGTTGTGATCGTTGAAAATGATCTATTCCGTCGTTTGCCAGCGGTACAAGTTGAAGCAGCACTTTCTGGTAAAGACGTGATTGTTCTAGATCACTCTGAAACTGAAACTGTGAAGAAAGCGGATATCGTACTTTCTGCTGCGTCATTTGCTGAAGGTGATGGTACGGTTGTCTCTCAAGAAGGCCGTGCACAACGGTTCTACCAAGTGTATGACCCTAGCTACTACAAACCTGAACTGGCGATCAAAGAATCTTGGCGCTGGTTACATGCCATTGAAACCGGCGTGAAGGGCAAAGCGATTTCTTGGACCTTGCTTGATGATGTGATTGAGTCAGTTGCGAAAAACGTACCTGCACTTGCTGCGATTCAAGATGTGGCTCCAGATGCGGGCTTCCGTGTCCATGGTTTGAAAGTTGCGCGTGAACCGCGTCGTTACTCTGGTCGTACCTCTATGCGTGCACCATTGAACGTGCATGAACCGAAACAACCGACAGATATCGACTCGGCATTAACATTCTCTATGGAAGGTTATGTCGGGAACCAGACTCCGTCTCCACTGGTACCATTTGCATGGTCAGCAGGTTGGAACTCACCGCAAGCTTGGAATAAATTCCAAGATAACGTGGGTGGTCACTTAAAAGGTGGTGATTCGGGTGTGCGTTTATTCGATCGTTTAGCGAAGCGCCCAGCACGTACTTTCGTTGCTCCAGCAGTTATCGTTGCAAACCCTGAAAGCTTCCGTTTAGTGCCGATGCATCACATTTTTGCTTCTGGTGAATTTACTGTGAAAACACCTGCTATGGAATCGCGTATTCCTGAAGCGGTCTTTGCAGTGGGTGAGCAAGATGCAACTCGTTTGAATGTTCAAGATGGTCAAAAAATCACTGTGAAAGCAGGTGAGACTTCGATCGTACTTCCAGTTCAAGTGATTGATTATTTACCTACAGGTTATATTGGTTATCCAGTTGGTCTTGCACCTACGGTTTCACTTGCTGAGCCTGTATCAGTCGCGGTAGGAGCGTAATTCATGCAACAAGAATTAATCCGTCAAACGCCGCTTTGGGCTGAGAACTGGCCAATTGCCTACTCAGTCATTCAAGCGATTGTGATTTTACTCGTTGTAGTACTCATCGCTGCGTTGATGTCTTTTATTGAGCGTCGTTTACTGGGCTTATGGCAAGACCGTTATGGTCCGAACCGTGTAGGTCCTGGGGGGATGTTCCAGATCGTTGCCGACATGTTGAAAATCATGTTCAAAGAAGACTGGACACCAAAGTTTGCTGACAAATTGACTTTCCGTTTAGCTCCTGCTGTTGCCATGGCAACAGCGGTGATGTCGTTCATGGTTATTCCTGTATCACCATACTTAGGTGTTGCAGACATGAGCATCGGTCTATTGTTCTTTATGGCAATGGCAGGTATTGCAGTCTATGCGGTATTGTTTGGTGGTTGGTCATCAAACAACAAATATGCATTGCTTGGTGGTCTACGCTCTGCAGCTCAAACCATTTCGTATGAAGTGTTCTTGGGTATTTCATTGATGGGTGTGGTTGCAATTGCAGGCTCATTCAACATGCGTGAAATTGTAGAAGCACAAAAAGATGTATGGTTTGTCATCCCACAGTTCTTAGGTTTCTTAATCTTCGTGGTTGCAGGTGTTGCGGTAACTCACCGTCACCCATTTGACCAACCAGAAGCAGAACAAGAATTGGCGGAAGGTTACCACGTCGAGTACGGCGGTATGAAATGGGGGATGTTCTTCGTTGCAGAATATGTCAACGTAGTTCTGATCTCTGCATTGATCGTCACGCTATTCTTCGGTGGTTGGTTAGCGCCATTTAACATCGATATTCCGTTCATTCCACCAGTATTCTGGTTCATTATCAAAACAGCATTCTTTGTGATGATGTTTGTCTTGGCTCGTGGTTCACTTATGCGTCCGCGTTATGACCAAGTGATGAACTTTGGTTGGAAGATTTGCTTACCATTAGCGTTAGTTAACTTATTAGTTACTGGCGCAGTGATTCTGTGGTAAGGGCAGGGAGAATAAAATGTATAAAATTCTAGCTGGGTTCGGGTCAATCGTACGTTCACTGTGGATGGTTTTCTCACACGTGACACGTAAACGTGACACCATTCTTTACCCAGAAGTGCCAGCCGAACAAATTGTTCCACCACGTTTCCGTGGTCGTATCGTGTTAACACGTGACCCAGATGGTGAAGAACGTTGTGTTGCGTGTAACTTATGTGCAGTTGCATGTCCTGTTGGCTGTATTTCACTACAAAAAGCAGAAAAAGAAGATGGTCGTTGGTATCCGGAGTTTTTCCGTATCAACTTCTCACGTTGTATTTTCTGCGGTATGTGTGAAGAAGCATGTCCGACGACTGCAATTCAAATGACTCCAGATTTCGAGTTGGGTGAATACGTTCGTCAAGACTTGGTATATGAGAAAGAAAATTTACTCATTTCAGGTCCTGGTAAATACCCAGATTACAACTTCTACCGTGTAACAGGTATGGCTGTAACTGGAAAAGACAAAGGTCAAGCGCAGCGTGAAAGCGCACCAGTTGATGTACGGAGCTTATTACCATGATGTGGCCATTTTATTTGATGGCACTTGTGGCCATCGTTTCGACGATTCGTGTTGTGACCAACGCGAATCCTGTACACGCTTTATTAAGCTTGATCGTGTCACTTCTTGCGGTTGCAGGCATGTTTATGATCGTAGGTGCGCCATTTGCTGGCGCGCTTGAGATCATCGTCTATGCAGGCGCGATCATGGTGTTATTCGTATTCGTAGTGATGATGTTAAACCTTGGTCAACACACCGTTGAACAAGAACGTAAATGGTTAACATCGTCTGCTTGGGCATATCCAGCACTCATGAGCTTCTTAATGGGCTTGGTGTTGGTGTGGATGCTCGGCTCTGACTACACAGCTGCTGGCCCTGTTATGGGTACTGAAGTTGTGGGTCCAAAAGTCGTTGGCCAAGCACTCTTTACTCACTATTTATTATTGGTTGAAGTTGCTGCCATGTTATTGCTTGCTGCGTTGGTTGCAGCATTCCATCTTGGCAAACGTGAACCAGGTGCAGAAGAGGACAAACAATAATGGGCAACATCCCTTTAGAACATGGTTTGATTGTTGCAACCATTCTTTTTGCACTGGGTTTTTACGGTGTGATGGTGCGACGCAATCTATTATTTATGTTAATGAGCCTTGAAATCATGATGAACGCAGCTGCGCTTGCGTTTGTTTTGGCTGGTAGTGCATGGGTACAACCAGACGGACAAATCATGTTTATTCTGATCTTAACGCTTGCTGCGGCAGAGGCTTGTATTGGTCTTGCGATCGTCCTTCAGTTCTACCATCGCTTCCATCACTTGGATGTGGATGCTGCTAGTGAGATGCGCGGATGAGTTTTTTATATTTAACAGTATTATTCCCGCTCATTGGTTTTGTCCTTTTAGCGGCAGGTCGTAACAAACTTCCTGAAAATGTCGCTGCCATTATTGGTGTGGGGGCGGTTGGCCTTTCTGCATTGGTTGCTTTGATCGCTGGTCTAGACTTTGTTAATAACGGCAAAGTGACCTATGTTCAACATCTTTGGACATGGTTCAATGTAGGCAATCTAAGCCCAGGCATTAGCTTACATCTTGACGGTTTATCACTGCTCATGATGGGTATGGTGACGGGTGTCGGTTTCCTTATTCACATCTTTGCATCATGGTATATGCGTGGTGAAGAAGACTTCGCGCGTTTCTTCTCTTATTTCAACCTGTTCGTTGCTAGCATGTTGCTGCTCGTATTGGGCGATAACTTAGCGTTATTGTTCTTAGGTTGGGAAGGCGTAGGTCTATGCTCTTACTTGCTGATTGGTTACTACTACCAAAACCCTGCAAATGGTTTTGCGGCAATTAAAGCATTTACCGTAACACGTGTTGGTGATGTTTTCTTACTGATCGCTTTGTTCTTAATTTACCAACAGTTCGGTACTTTAAACATTGCAGAAGTGGTTGCAGCTGCACCAACAGTGATGACACAAAGTTCATCTTTAACCATTTGGACAGCACTGATGTTGTTCTTGGGTGCAGCAGGTAAATCTGCACAGATCCCATTACAAACATGGTTGGCCGATGCAATGGCAGGTCCTACACCTGTATCTGCATTGATCCACGCTGCAACGATGGTAACCGCAGGTGTTTACCTGTGCTGCCGTATGTACACCGTGTTTGAAATGGCACCTGAAGTGATGATGTTTATCTCAATCACAGGTGCGGTAACGTTGTTAGTGGCTGGTTTTGCTGCATTGGTTCAAACCGACATCAAACGTATTTTGGCTTACTCAACGATGAGTCAGCTGGGTTATATGTTTATGGCAGTGGGTGCTGAAGCTTACCAAGCAGGCTTGTTCCACATGTTAACTCACGCATTCTTCAAGGCATTATTGTTCTTGTCTTCAGGTGCCGTGATTTTAGCTTACCACCACGAACAAAACATCTTCAAGATGGGCGGTTTGTTCTACAAGAACAAATTCCTATTTGCTTGTTTCGCCATTGGTGGCGGTGCATTGGCCGCGATTCCATTCATTACCGTGGGCTTCTTCTCGAAAGATGCGATCTTGGGTGCAGTTTGGGTACAAGGCGAATCAATCGCAGTGTATAACTCATTGTACTGGGCGGGTGTAGCAGGTGCATTCTTAACGTCGATTTACACATTCCGTCTCATTTGGGTTGTGTTCTTTGGTAAAGAAAATACACCGTATCATGCGATTAAAGGCATTACTTTCTGGGGTCCTTTGGCGATTCTTGCTGTACTTTCAACTTTCGTCGGTGCGGCACTTAAAGCACCAGTGGAAAGCATTTTAAATGCAGCAAAAATTCCAGCATTTGTGATTCCTGAAGCTTTAGAACATGGTATGCACAGCGCAGAATATACTGCTGTGGGTATTGCATTGGTTGGTTTAGTGATTGGTGTGGTCTTGTTTGCGTTTGCTTATAGCGCAGTGAAAGGCTTTGCTAAAACGTCATTGGGTGCAGGTCTTGCAAACATTTGCCGTAATGCACTAGGCTTCGATGCGCTTTATGACATCGTTTTTGTGAAACCATATTTGCTTATTGCGAAGATTTTAGGTCGTGATCCAATTGATCGTTTGTGGTTAGTCTTGCCTGCACTTGTAAAAGGTGGTCATAGCTTCACAAGTTCACGTCAAACGGGTTCATTGCGTGATTACGCATCAAGCATGGCATTAGGTATCTTTGTATTACTAATGGTCTTGATCGTAACTCAGATCGTGGGGAAATAAGATGGAAATCACAAACAACTGGATTCTACCCGCGCTGATCTTAGTTCCGTTCATTGCAGGTTTTATTTGTTGGTTAGTCGACAAACTCGACGACAAACTGCCGCGTTATATTGCGCTGATTGGTATGCTCATTACTTTGGGCTTAACATTTGCGCTGTGGCAAACAGGTACATTTAACTACGAACTTGGCGCGAAAGTGCCATCGTGGTCTGCTGAATTCATGTTGCCATGGATTCAAACTTTAGGCATTAACATCCATTTAGCGGTGGATGGCCTATCTCTATTAATGGTGGGCTTAACGGCACTTTTAGGTGTGTTGGCTGTCGGCTGTTCTTGGGGTGAAATTCAAAAGAATGTTGGTTTCTTCCACTTAAACCTTTTATGGTCTTTGGGTGGTGTGATCGGTGTATTCTTAGCGATTGACATGTTCTTGTTCTTCTTCTTCTGGGAGATGATGCTTGTACCTATCTACTTCTTGATCGCGCTTTGGGGTCATAAAGGGGCAGAAGGTAAATCACGTGTTTACGCTGCAACCAAATTCTTTATCTATACGCAAGTCGCTGGTCTTATTATGTTGATCGGTATCCTAGGCCTAGTGGTTTATGGTTACATGATGACAGGTATGATCGGTTTTGATTACAACTACTTATTAGCTGTAGCCAACACTTTAGACAAAGAATTACCTACCGTTGCTTATGCATTCATGCTGTGTTTATTTGTCGGTTTTGCGGTAAAACTTCCAGTTTTCCCATTACACGGTTGGTTACCAGATGCGCATGCACAAGCACCTACAGCAGGTTCGGTTGACCTTGCAGGTATCTTAATTAAGACCGCTGCATATGGTTTACTACGTTTTGTGATTCCATTCTTCCCAGCGGCTTCTGCACAGTTTGCAGACATCGCGATCATTTTCGGTTTAATCGGTATCTTCTACGGTGCTTGGTGTGCTTTCCAGCAAACCGATATGAAACGTTTACTTGCGTATACGTCAATTTCACACATGGGCTTTGTTTTACTTGCGATTTACGCAGGTAACATCTTAACCTTCCAAGGTTTGATGATCATGATGTTGGCACATGGCCTATCATCTGCTGCATTGTTCATTATGTGTGGTCAAGTGTACGAGCGTGTTCATACGCGCGATATGCGTTTGATGGGCGGTATGCGTGGTCAGTTCCCATATCTTGCATTCTTCCTCATGTTCTTCGTGGCGGCGCTTGTAGGTATTCCGGGTCTAGGTAACTTCATTGGTGAGTTCCTGATCCTGATGGGTTCTTATGCAAAATTCCCAGTGTTTACTATTCTTGCAGCAGTAAGCTTAGTATTTGCAGGTCTTTATGGCTTGATTCTGATCCACAAAGCGTTGTTTGGTACGCCAAACGAAGAACAACAGCAGCACTACAACAACCCATTGAAAGACTTAAATGCACGTGAAGTAGTGATCTTGTTAATCTGTGCTTTCGGTCTGTTATGGCTTGGTTTGTACCCACAAAGCTTCCTTGATATTTCAAATTCAAGCATGGCGTGGTTAGCGAACAGCTACATTCCTGTACAAGAAGTAGTTGACGTTGCGAGTCAAGCAACTGTTCAACTCGAAAATGTGGAGATGCAATAAGTCATGAACTTCACAATGTCATTTTCTGAGCTTATGCCTTTAGCTCCTGTGATGATCGTTGCTTTAACAACGATTGTCGTGATGATTCTTACTGCAATTAAGCGTAACCATAACTTAATTGCAACAGCATCAGTGGTGGGCTTAAACCTTGCAGCAGCATATGTACTATTCACAATGTTCGGTGGTGCTTTTAAACCTGCGAACGTGATGGGTATGTTCATGGTGGATGCGTTCACCTTGCTGTACCAAGTAATTATTCTAATTGCTGCTTTGGCGTGCTGTACTCTGTCGCATGCCTATATTGAAAGCTATAAAGATAACCGTGAAGAACTGTATATCTTAATGTTGTCATCAGTGACTGGTGCAATGTTAATGGTGGCAAGCTCTCATTATGCATCGTTCTTCATTAGCCTTGAGTTGATGTCGATTCCTGTATATGGCTTATTGGCCTATACACACCAACGTTCTAAGTCTTTAGAAGCGGGGGTGAAGTACTTGGTGCTTTCAGCAACAGCTTCAGCAATGTTGTTGATGGGTATGGCTTATATTTACGCGTACACAGGATCAATGTCGTTCTATGACAATGTTCAAGCGTTAATGCAAAATATCCAACAGCCAATGGTACTTTTAGGTTTAGGCCTGATCGTTTTTGCTGTGGCATTCAAACTGTCTTTAGCGCCATTCCACAAATGGACACCAGACGTTTATGCAGGTGCACCAACACCGATCGCAACTTTCCTTGCTACAGCTGCAAAAGTAGCAACGATTGGTCTGTTTGTACGTTACATCCTTACTTCAGGTGCGATCCTTGTTGACTCAATCGTGACGATCTTAACCGTGATTGCGGTGTTATCGATCTTGGTGGGTAACTTCCTTGCAGTGAAACAAGTGAATTTGAAACGTATCTTGGCATACTCTTCAATTGCGCACTTTGGTTACTTGTTGATTGGTTTAATCAGCATGACTTATGCAAGCCTTGGTAACGTATCGGTCTATGTGATCACTTATGTGTTAACCACGATTGGTGCGTTCGGTGCGGTTGCATTGATGTCTAGCCCATACAACAACGTAGACGAAGCAGAAAGTCTAGCGGACTACCGTGGTTTATTCTGGCGTCGTCCAGTGTTGACAGCGGTGTTAACCGTGATGATGCTATCGCTTGCGGGTATTCCTTTGACAGCGGGCTTCATTGGTAAGTTCCTTGTGGTCATGGCTGCAGTAACGACTCAACATTGGTTCCTTGCTGCGATGATCATCGTTGGTTCTGGTATTGGTCTGTACTACTACCTCCGTGTGATGGTTGTTATGTACATGACACCACCAGATGCACCTCGTGTAGACGCTGTGGATCATTGGGGCCAAAAAGTGGGTGGTATTATGGTGCTTTTAGCTGCAGCAGCAGTGCTTGTGATTGGTATCTATCCAGATCCAATTATCAAGTTAGCACTTCAGTCAGAGATTCTATCTCCAATCCACTTTATGCTTTCTCAACAGCACTAATTTTTAAAAACGTTTCGTTTTAACAAAAAAGCCTCCATCAATTGGGGGCTTTTTTGTTTTTATCGCACGATAAAAAGCTTTATAATGTAAGGAATTTTATTTTACCTTTTAGGTGCTCTCCCGTGGCTATCCATGAAATTCGTCATCCACTGATTCGTCATAAGCTTGGTCTTCTTCGTCGTGCAGATATCAGCACTAAAAACTTCCGTGAGTTGGCTCAAGAAGTGACCATGCTGTTGACCTATGAAGCGACCAAAGATTTACCTGTTTGCGACCATGAAATTGATGGTTGGAATGGTAAAGTAACGGTAGATCGCATTGTGGGTAAAAAAATTACGGTTGTGCCAATTTTACGTGCGGGTATTGGCATGTTAGATGGTTTCTTAAACCTGATTCCAAGTGCAAAAGTGTCTGTACTGGGTTTAGAGCGTGATGAAGAAACGCTTGAAGCACGTACTTATTACAAAAAATTAGTTCCAGATGTACAAAACCGTTTAGCGATGATCATCGACCCAATGCTTGCAACGGGTTCTTCATTGGTTGCTGCGATTGATGTATTGAAAGCAAGTGGCTGTAAAGACATTCGTGTGATGGTGTTGGTTGCGGCGCCTGAAGGTATTAAACGTGTTTTGGATGCGCACCCAGATGTCACTATTTTCACGGCTTCAATTGACCAAGGCTTAAATGCCAATGGTTATATCGTGCCGGGTCTAGGCGATGCGGGCGATAAAATCTTTGGTTCAGTTCAAAAAGATTAAGATTGAGCCCCAGCAAAAAGAGGCTTTTATAGCCTCTTTTTTATATACTACAACAAAGCGTGTACATATTAGGATCTGTTTATGAAAGCCGAGCAATATCAAGGAAAAGTTAAGCAATATAACGCTGACAAAGGTTTTGGCTTTATTTCCTCACCTGAAGGCGACGTATTTTTTCATATCTCGGATTTCCCTGCAGACTCAGGTGAGCCGAAACGCAATGAACGCGTGAAGTTTAATGTGGTTGAAAATGGCGATCGCTATAAAGCAATTAAAATTGAGCGGGTTGAAGACAACTCTGCCAAAGCCAAGAAATCGAAAGTCTCAAGTCATAATAAATCGATTACCACAGACTTATTGTCTAATTTTAGACGCTAAGTCAGCGTTGATTCAGAGTTCAATCGTGCAAAGATTAATCTTTGCATTTTGAAGCAAAGAGGCTTTTTAGCCTCTTTTTTATTGATTACAATACGAAAAATACAGTTGAATAGAGCAGATTATGTTTCTGAAAGGAAAAATCAAAAGCTTTAGTACCTCCCGTGGTTTTGGTTTCATTGAGGTGGAAGGGGATATTGATGATGTATTTTTTCATATCAAAGATTTGCCACAGCACAACATTGAACCCAAGATTGGTGAAGTACTTCAGTTTATGATTGTAGAAGACCAAGGCAAGTTTAAGGCTGGCAATATCCAGCGGCTTGGTCTGTCCTCAGAAAGCAAAGCAACGACATCACCAAATAAGAAAAAAGCACGTACCCAAGCCTCACCACGTTACCATGAGGCAGGGCATAAAAGTACCATCATCACCGTGATTGGGATCATCATCGTCGCGGCATTGGGCTTTTTGATCTATGGGAAATATCAAAGTTATTATAGTGCAGAAAAACAGCGTAAAGCTGAGCAGTTGATGCTCGAGCAACAACAGATTGTAGAAGAACAGCGTAAAGCTTTAGGAAAGTTGCCCGATCAAATCCTATCTGAGCAAGGGAAGCGTAATTTAGATGCAGGTCTGCATCAGACCAATCAACCCCGTTCTGAACGCGTAACGGAAAGTATTGATAAACAAAACGGTCGTTTACCTGTCAGCACTGGACAGTTTAAATGCGATGGACGTACCCATTGCTCCCAAATGCGTTCTTATGAAGAAGCGGTTTACTTCTTAAGGAATTGTCCAAATACCCAAATGGATGGGAACAATGATGGTGAGCCTTGTGAGCGCCAATTTGGGAAATAAAAAAGCACCCTTGGGTGCTTTTTACTTACTTACTTATTTTTCGCAGAATTTCATAAAGGCTTTGAGTCCTGGGCCTTGGTACTTCTGACGATGCACCAACATGAACAGTGGACGTGTGAGAGACCAAAACGGCGTATCAAGCACCACCAACTGGCCTTTTTCGCGCAAAGGTTCCGTTGCCAGTTTTGAAATGCATGACATCCCTAAACCACCTGCCACGATTTTTAAAATTGCTTCATTATGACCCAAGGTCAGACGGATATTGGCATCAGGCAAGTCTTTTAAAATAGCATTATCAAACACTTCACGCGTACCTGAACCTTCTTCACGCAAGATCCACTCGACCGATTTAAAGTCTTCAGGTGTTAATGTACGATTTAACTGCGCCAAAGGATGATCTGGTGCACAGCAGACGGCTAACTCATCGTCACGCCAGTGAATACATTGCAGTTGCGGCAAGTGACAAGAGCCTTCAATCAGGGCCAAATCTAGTTGGAACTGATTCACCGCCTCAATCATTTGACGGGTATTACCAACTTGCAGCTGTAAATGGGCTTGAGGTTGAATTTGTAAGAAGTCAGCCATCAGGTCAGGCATGAGGTAGTCACTGATGGTCAGGGTTGCACCCAAACGTAAATCAATGCTTTGTAACTCACCTTTAGCGGCTTGCTCGAAAGCATCACAGCGACCCAAAATTTCTAAAGCTTGTGGCAGCAGGAAACGACCCAGATCATTGAGCTGAAGACGCTTACCTAGACGGTCAAACAGTGGAGCCCCTAAACCGTCCTCTAGATCTGCTAAAGCCATACTCGCAGCACTCTGGGTGAGTCGAACCGCATCACTGGCTTTGGTTACTGTGCCTTCTTGAGCAACTGCTACAAAAACCGCCAACTGGCGTAAAGTCATGCGCATGAATATAGCCTTAACATTTAAAAAATATTAACAAATTATGTGGTCATGCTAACATGAGCAACGTCTTTGATGCCACGCTGAAATCATGTCAATTGAAAAATTTAGCCTAGAAAAGGTTTTATCCGTACACCGTTGGACCAATACACTTTTTAGCTTCACCATGACGCGACCTGCACATTTTAAGTTTACCGCAGGACAATTTGCCCGTATTGGCATCAAAGTGGGTGATGAATTGGTGGTTCGAGCGTATTCGGTGGTGTCTTCTCCCTTTGATGAAACTTTAGAGTTTTTCTCGATTGTGGTGCCTGAAGGTGCATTTACTTCGAACTTACAACACTTAAAAGTCGATGATGACATCTACCTTGAAAAGATCCCGTACGGTTTTTTGACTTTGGCGCGTTATCAGTTGCCGTTACCAAAAGACTTATGGCTACTTGGTACAGGGACAGGGCTTGCACCTTTTATTTCGATGTTGCAAGACTTTGAGACGTGGTCGAAGTACGAGAGCATTACGCTGGTTTATAGCGTACGTACAGCCTCTGAATTAGCGTATGCAACACGTATTCAAGAAATTGCAGAGACCTTTGGTGAAGGACATACAGGCTTTAAATTTGTGCCGATTATTACACGTGATCCACATGCGCCACTGCATGACCGCTTACCTGTACTGATTGAAAATGGTGACTTGGAAAAAGCAGTCGGTTTGAGCCTGAACCCTGAAACCAGTCATGTGATGCTGTGTGGTAACCCGCAAATGGTCGAAGACACCAAAGAAGCCCTAAAAGCACGTGGTTTGACGATGAACCGCCGTGGTGAAGGAAATATTGCGGTCGAAAACTATTGGTAAGATTCAAAAGCTCACATGGATAGCGATATCAAAGTATTGCTAAAACATCGCTTTAGCACAGAGAAAGAGTCGAAATATCGCGCAGGTTTTGTTGTTGACTGAAACACTTTAAACTGAGGAGCAGTGGGGTAAATGCTAAAAATGGATTCATTTCGTAATCGATTGATGGTGTTATTTGCTGGTTTGGCGTTTACTTTGGGGCTCTGTATTACCTTATATATCGGTAAAACTGCTTCGGCTCAAATGAGTAAATCCAGCGGTCAAACCTTATATATTGCTGCGAAGAGTATCAGTAATACTTTGGCAAATTCGTTGACAGAACGTGAACGGGAAATGGTGCTTTTGAGTCAATCACCGTTTATTGCTGAGGCAGACTTTAATAATCCACGTGTTCAACAGCAACTCGATCAAGTTAAAAAATCATATCAATATTATGCATGGCTTGGGATTGCTAACCCCGAAGGTAAAGTCGAAGTTGCGGCAAACCATTTATTGCAAGGTGCAGATGTATCTGAGCGGGATTGGTTTATTCACGGTTCCAAGCGAGTATATTTGGGCGATGTACACAAGGCTGTTCTGCTCGCCAAAAAAATCAAAGCCATTAACCCGAATGAACCGATGCGTTTTATTGATTTTGCGACTCCCATTTATGACCCTACGACGCATAAAATAAATGGCGTTTTGGCTGCGCATGCAGACTGGAGCTGGGCAAGCCATGTGCTGAAAAGTTCATTGTCTGAAAATGCCGCACAACGTGGGATTGAAGTCTTTATTGTGAACCAAGCGGGTGAAATTCTGTATCCGTTTAAAAGTATTGGTCAGGTGAACCCTCCGAGTTTTAGTAAACAACATGGCAATTACTTTGTGCATGACTGGGGAGAAGGACAAAACTACCTCACCACGGATGTTCCTGTATTTTCAAAAACACAGATGAACTTAGGTTGGCATGTCATGATTCGCCAGCCAGTTTCGATAGCCTTGGTAGAAGTTCGGTCACTGCAACATCAAATCTTAGCTATTGGTTTTGTGATTTCATTACTGCTACTTTTTGTGACTTATCGCTTAGCGAATCGTTTTAGCCGTCCAATTGAAAACTTGGCAAAAAGTGCGCATGCAGTCGAGCAGGGACGTGAAGATGTTTACTTTGAGGCGAATACCAGTATTCGAGAAATTAAAGGCTTGTCACAGTCATTAAATAGTATGACCGACACACTGTTGACACAAAAACATCAGCTAATGGATGCCAATACAACGCTTGAGCAAAAGGTTCAGGAACGCACAAAGGAACTTAAAGCGGCCAATATAGAATTAGAAAAGTTGGCACGGCATGATGCACTGACAGGACTATATAACCGCCGTGCTTTGACCGATTATCTGGATTATTTATACGCTCAGTTTACACGTAGTCACGTGGGCTATGCGGTGCTGTTGTTGGATGTGGATTACTTTAAAAAAGTGAATGATCAGTATGGGCACGAGGTGGGTGATCGAGTCTTAAAAGGGGTGGCGCAGGTGTTGTCCTCGAACATCCGTGAGTCGGACTTTGTTGCTCGTTATGGTGGTGAAGAGTTTGTGGTGTTGTTACCCACGACCACGCTTGAAGGTGCAATGGTTTTGGCTGAAAATCTACGACAAACTGTCGAACAAGCCCCAATTTTGGATCAGCATCCCATCAGTATTAGTATCGGGGTGAGTGTGGTTCAGGTTACAGATAGCGATGCACAGACCGCCATGCGCCGTGCAGACCAGCATTTGTACCAAGCTAAAGCGCAAGGGCGTAACCGTGTGGTTGCACTTTAACATTGAGGCTTTGACTGTGGCAGATTGGAGTGATCTGCTACACTGAAGTATCTTCTGCTTTACTGTGCATTGTTGTGATGTCTTACGATATAAAAATGAGCCAACTGCCTAAGGTTGAGCGCTCCCCGCAGCAGAAAAAATTAAATCGTTTAATTGATCAGATTGAACAGCAAAAACAAGAGCTGGCAGCATGGAAAAATGCGCAAGCCGACATTCGAAACTATACACGCAGTAAGCTTTTACCTGTGTATAGCGAGTTACACACGGTTTTATTTGCACAGCTTGATACCCTGTGGAAGCACTTAGCCAGTGACGCCTTTAGCAAAGTTGATCTGGCGCAGATTGACACCAAAATAGCCGCTTTAGCCAAGATGCTAAAAAAATCTCAGATGCTAACTTCCGTGCAGAAAGAACAGGTAGAGAAAGTGGATACTTTCTATATGCAGCATGCAGAGCATGTATGGGCGAAGAAAACCAAAACGAACTCAATACAAAATCATGACCTCGCTGAAACGGTAGTACAAAACGTGGATGTGGACTGGGAAAATTATGAATACGATTCTACCCAGTATGACGCAGAGCGGGAACGTGCCAAGCAGTTAAAACAACAAGAAAAACGTGAGCAAGCAGCCAAAATGGCAGTGCAGTCGCTGAAAACGGTGTATTTAAAAATTACCGCGATGATTCACCCAGACCGTGAACCTGACGAAGCGAAGAAGTTGGAAAAAACTGAGCTTTTACAGAAGGTCAATGATGCTTATGCAGAGCAGGATTTATTTTATTTACTAAAACTTCAGTTACAGCTAGAGACCAATAAAGGCTTAAGCTCAAAAGCTTTAAGTTCTGAACAAGTGAAGTTTTATCAGTTGTCTTTAGAAGCACAGAGTCAGAATTTGCAAAGTCAGTTAGAAGAGATTTTTGCGTCTTTTCACTTAAGCAGTCATATCAATACCAAACAGCTCAAAATGAGTGATGTGTATAAGGTGGTTGATAAGGACGTTGCTGAGTTAAAGCAACAGTTGAAGTGGGAAAAAGAACGTTTAAAGCATATGAAAAAGGTGAGTGGGGTCGAGATGTTGTTGGAGCATGGGGTGCTTTAATGCTTTTCTCCCTCTCCCTTAGGGAGAGGGAGCTGCAAGTGATTTTATAGCACCATGAATTTAATAATGAAAATTCCCTCTCCTTTTAGGAGAGGGCTAGGGAGAGGTAATAATAAAAATGATAGACCCACAATTATTAGAATTCGCCAAAACTATGCGAAGCAATGCCACAGATGCAGAACATTTAATATGGCAATTACTTCGTGCTAAACGATTTATGAATCTTAAGTTTCGCCGTCAGCATGTGATCAAACCTTATATTGTGGATTTTTACTGTCATGAAATTGGTTTGGTCATTGAGTTAGATGGAAGTCAGCATGGCACAGACGATGCGATTGAGTATGATGCCGAACGTAGCAATTTTTTAGAGACTTTGGATTTGAGTGTGGTGCGTTATTGGAATCATGATGCTTTGAGTACTAATGTTATAGCCTATGAATAGTTTGGATGGGACTAAAATATACATGACAAGTTTTTCAATCACTTTCTTACTTGCTTAAGTGGAAAAATGATGCTATCTAATCTTAAATTTTTGATTAATAACTAGTTGTTATAGAAACTGGCGGTGTGTTTTGGATTTTAAGAAGAAAATTTTGGAACTTCAACCCACAGAGTTGATGGTTTTAATAACGGTTTTATTAGTGATGTTAGGAGGTTCGAACCTCTATGCATATTTTAGTACTTTGGGGGTGGAATTTTTAATTAAAGATATAACAATATCTTTATTAGTAATGTCCACCTTTAAGCTATTCATATTCTTTTTATTATGCTTTGTTATAGCATATATAATATTCCAATTAGGAGTTCTTTTAGCATTTATATTAAATGTAATTTTAAGTTTTTTCAATTTTGAAAATATAAAAGAACATTCTTCTTTACTTTGGATTTTTGTTGCCTCTCTTCCCTCATTGTTTTTTTTAGTTTATTGTCTTCAATATGAAGATTTTAGATCACTTATTCTATTGATTTTTTTTAGCTGTACTGCATTAATATTTAAAGAAATTAACAATAAGTTTTCAATAGAGGATATAAATGTACTTATTTGTTTGTTAATTTCATGTTTTGCTATAGGGAATTATCAAGCAAAAGTTGATTCAGATGTTACAAGAAGTAAATTAGCCAAAGTTGAAAATTATGCTAAAAATCAAGATTGGAGAATTTTAACTTATCTAAATGAAAATGTAATTCTGTTAAATTTGAAAAAAGTTAATAATAAAACTGAATTTAAAATAGTTAAATTTGAAAATTTGGAGTTTTCAGTTGATAAAAAAAGTTATGAATAATCAGCTCTTTATACTACAAATTAAATCAAACTACCAACACATTAAAGCGCTGCAATCTGCTCCATATTCGCTTTAATTTTCGTTAACTGGTCCGCAAACTCAGCCAATTTTACTTTTTCACCTTCAACCACAGCCACAGGAGCTTTCGCTACAAAGCCTTCATTAGAAAGTTTGGTGGCAATTTGGTCATGCTTCTTTTACTTTTATATGAGTTTTTACGATCAGTTTTTAATTAAAAATTAATATATATTAGATAAATACAGTCTTTTCTATCAAATGATGTAGTTTCATCAACTATTATGAGATTCTCCTTTAGTTCTTTTGATAGATTGATATAATGTTGATTTGCTGCTCTTACTGATTGATTTTCAAGAAAAACCATAAATTTAAAATATTCTGTCGTATTGAATTTTGACTTAGTCTTACCATAAAGTAGGTTATTTAAATCTTTAGTTATACCATTTCGTTGAGCAGACCCATATTTTGTCCCACCATTAATTGGAATATTACACTTAACTTCAGCTATCAATTTTATAATTTCATTTGAAACAAGATCATAACCATTAGTACTAGGTTTTATGGATAAAATTTCATCGGTTAATTTTTGTTTTGACTCTTGAGAAAGATGAAACTTTTTTGAAATCCAATTAACAAATGAAATTGTTATTTTCATGGTTAATAGGTTATTTATATCAGAGAGAGCCATTTTCAAAGAAATTATTTTATCACTGTCAAGACGACTATAATAATCATCTTCTGGAAGAGAAAATTGCGTGATAAAAAAATTATTTAATCTACTTTTAAGTTCTTCTTCACGATGATAGGCGAATTCAAACATGAGGTGCGACAGTTTGAAAAGTCTTATGATAATCAACAAGCTGAGCAAATTTCTCTAATGGTGTAAGCCAATCTAACGCTTTTCTAGGACGAGTATTCAGTGACATGGCAAC
>NZ_JACBEZ010000032.1:0-39165 GCF_013391465.1 Acinetobacter sp. SwsAc2
GTGTTGACACTTTTAGCTTAAAAAAATAGCGAAGTAGTAAAATCAAATCGCCAAACCCAATTTTACTATTCGCTATGCCTCGTACCATGCTGACAGATCAACACTGGCAAAAGTTGAAAGTTATTCTGCGTAATTTATCCATTCACCACAACTCAAATTTACGCAATTTTATTGAAGCTATTCTCTATAGAATTAGAACAGGCTGTCCGTGGCGAGATATTCCTTGTTGTTTTGGTCATTCAAACTCTATTTTCAAACGTTTTAATCGTTGGTCAAGCAGCGGTAAGTTACTTAGATTATTCAAATTACTAGCCTCATGCCCCGATATGGAGTGGATTTTTATTGATGGCTCTCATGTACGTGCTCATCAACATTCTGCCGGCATAGCGAATCAATCTATTTCTAAAAGTGTAGGAGGAAACTCCTCAAAAATACATTTGATTGTTGATGCACATGGCAATCCTATTGATTTCATGATTACCGATGGAACCACACATGATGTTAAAGTTGCACCTGATTTAATATCAACATTAGATTTAAAAGAGACAAAAGTGGTATGTGCAGATAAAGGCTATGATTCAGAACCACTGCGTGAACAGATCAGGAAAACAAGGACTAAAGCGAATATACCAAAAAAAACAAATAGCCAATCGAACAATGACCATATGGACTGGTGTTTATATAAAATCAGGCATTTAGTTGAAAATATGTTTTGTAGATTAAAGCAATTTAGAGGAATAGCTACTCGATATGACAAGCTCAAAAGAAATTATCAAAGTTCTGTTGCTTTAGCCTGTATATTTTTATGGCTACCTTTATAGGGTTAATTATGAACAGTAAATGTCAACAGACCCTAATTCAAAATTGAATTTTTTTATGTTTTTTGCAGAAAATCTGTGTTTTTAAACGCCTTGCTTGAGTTTTTTAAGCTAATATAGTGTGCTTTTTATTTTTTAAACCCTATAAGAAGGAATACTGCCGTGGACGTACGTCTCTCTGATCGTGTGAATGCCATCAAACCGTCCCCAACTCTTGCTGTTACCAACAAAGCTGCTGAATTAAAAGCGGCTGGCAAGAACGTTATTGGCTTGGGCGCAGGTGAACCTGACTTCGACACCCCACAACACATCAAAGATGCAGCAATTGCAGCGATTAACAACGGTTTCACAAAGTACACCGCTGTAGATGGTACGCCTGGCCTTAAAAAAGCGATTATTGCAAAATTCAAGCGTGACAATAACCTTGATTATGCTGCAAACCAAATTTTGGTTTCTTGTGGCGGCAAGCAGTCATTCTTTAACTTAGCATTAGCTTTGTTAAACAAAGGTGATGAAGTAATCATCCCTGCACCATTTTGGGTAAGCTACCCAGACATGGTGATTATCGCTGAAGGTGTTCCTGTTATTGTAAAATGTGGTGAAGAACAACGTTTCAAAATCACACCTGCTCAACTTGAAGCAGCGATCACAGACAAAACTCGTTTAGTGGTTTTAAACAGTCCATCAAACCCAACAGGTATGATCTACACTAAAGCTGAATTAGAAGCTTTGGCTGATGTTCTTCGTAAATACCCAGAAGTTTATATCGCTTCTGACGATATGTACGAACCAATCCGTTGGGATGACGAATTCTACAATATCGCAACAGTTGCACCAGACCTTTATGACCGCACAATCGTGTTAAACGGTGTGTCTAAAGCATATGCAATGACTGGCTGGCGTATTGGCTATGCAGCGGGCCCTGCTAAGCTTATTGGCGCAATGAAAAAAATCCAATCTCAATCAACTTCAAACCCAACTTCTATTTCACAAGTTGCTGCTGAAGCTGCGTTGAATGGCCCTCAAGACGTTCTTGAGCCTATGATTGAAGCATTCAAACGCCGTCATGACTTAGTTGTTAGTGGTTTGAACGACATCAACGGTATTTCTTGCTTACCTGCTGATGGCGCATTCTATGCATATGCAAACATCCGTCCATTAATTCGTGCGAAAGGCTTAAAATCTTGCACAGAATTCTCTGAATGGTTATTGGAAGAAACTGGCGTTGCCGTAGTTCCTGGTGATGCATTCGGCTTAGGCGGTTTTATGCGTATTTCTTATGCAACTGCTGATGACGTACTTGTAGATGCGCTTGCACGTATCAAGAAAGCGGCTGACTCAATCGAAGGCGTAGACGCTGCGATTGCTTCAATTGCTGCTGAAAAATGATTTAACCTTTAAAGTTAGATTAGAGAAACCCGCGAACTTCGCGGGTTTTTTATTTTTAAACAAAATCTGAAAAATTTGCTCTTAAGCCCGTTTAAATAATTTTAGAGCCGTGTAGTACCAGCAGAATCTATTGTATCTACGTCTTTCTTGCGAGATGACGCCGAGATCACCAAGGCAATGCCTGCCAGAATAATCGTCGCAGAAATAATGATTCGGAAACTCAACGCTTCCCCAATAAACAATGCCCCACCCAGAATCGCCAAACATGGCACAGACAATTGCACGCTACTGGCCGTGACCCGATCAATTTTCTTCACTATTGCATACCAAAGTACATATGCTCCACTCGATGCCAAACCACCAGATAAGAGCGCCAACAGCATACCTTTTGGCTGGATAAAACTCTGTGTGTAAAAAAATAAATAGACCAAGACAACAAAAGGAATCGCCACTACAAAATTTGCCAAGCTACTGGCCAGTGGGTTATGCATCTTTTTACCTACAATGCTATACATCGCCCAACCTATGCCTGAAAGTACCATCAATGCAGCATAACCCAAAGGAGGTGCCGAAGACGCTGGTAGCAATAAAATCAAAAGACCTAAAATAGCGATCACCAGCCCCAACCCGCGTCGTAAATTGATTTTTTCACCATGACACAGGCCATAACCAACCATACTTAATTGAACTGTCCCAAACAGTAGTAATGCACCTACACCCGCGTCGATATGCAAATAGGCCAGTGAAAAAGCCACAATATATAAGGCAAGAAAAAAACCGTTTTTTACACTCCACTCTATTTTGGCCTTATGAGTAGAGAGCATATACAGTAGAAATAACACCATTGTACCGCTACAGACCCGAAGTAAGCTAAAACTCATCGGATCAATCTGCTGCTCAGCCAACGCTAAACGACATAGCACCGAATTGGCTGCAAAGGCCAACATTGCAATGGAAATTTTAAGCAGCATGTTTGAGCATCCTTATTCAACAGCCTGCTGATATATCGAATATATCTTATTAAATCTAGAGAGTTTTTCTCATACAATTTATCAATAATCTCGATGTGCAACTCAGATGATTCAGCCTGAATATCTTATTTTTTAGCATCATCTGGTGAAAATAAAGCAATCACATCCGCTTCAGTGAGCTGCTCTGTAGAATACTTGAATTGGTAAAAATCAGGCTTATTATCAATATAAATTTCTGTTGTAAGTTTTAAATCTTTTGGCTGTTCTTCCATCGCAAACACATTGATATTACAATAGCTGCCGTCCTGAGTTCGCCAAAAAAGTGACGTGCCACATTCGCTACAAAAACCACGCTCCCCCCAATCCGATGACTTGAATAATTTTAAATATTCTTGATTGTCAAACTTTAAACTATTGGGTTCGACATCAATACTCATGAGTACCCCGCTCGACTGCTGGCGGCACATCGAACAATGACAAGCATGCACATCATGATTTTTGAGTGCGGCTTGGAACTTAGTTTTACCGCATAAACAGGACACGTTCATTGTGAGTTCCTTCTTCATGTGAAGACTGTATAAAATTACTAAAACCTTGTTTATCTTATATATAAATAAAAAACAAAGAGTGTATAAATTTTGTGCACCACATTAAAACAATGCTCACGTTTAGGTTACTCAGTTCTATCAACACTCAAATCATCAAAATGAATACGCTTACACTTTTTACATGCAATCCGTTCGCAACATCATCTCAATCCGTGATTACGATTTCGTTGATTTTGTACTGATCAATCCAATGCTCAATATTGACGAAAAGACTGAATTTTGTTTAATTGGACAACAAGTTCCAAAAAGGAACTCATAGATAAATATAGGAATGAACAAGATGAATCCCAAAGAAATGACAGGACTACAACTCTTAGAAGCCATGTGTGCAGGAAAAATTCCACCAGCAAGTATCAGTGAAACTATTCCCATGCAGCCTTTTGAAGTTTCTGAAGGAAAAATTAGCTTTAAAGCAAAAGCGGATCACCGCCATTTAAATCCGCTTGGTGGCGTGCATGGTGGCTTTGCAGCAACAGTACTCGACTCAGTAACAGGTTGCGCTGTACATACTATGCTTGAAGCAGGTGTTGGCTATGGCACCATTGATCTGAATACTAAAATGTGCCGACCGATTCCAAGAGACAAAGAACTGCTTGCCATCGGCAGCGTGATCAACATCAGTAAGAACTTAGGTATTTCTGAAGGTAAAATTGTAGATGAAGACGGTAAACTCTACGCCCATGCCACAGCCACCTGTATGATTATTCGTTCCTAAAAACGAAAGGCACTGATAAATTTCAGTGCCTTTTTTACGCCAAATTAAACTTTACTTCAGCATGACAGATCAAATTGCGGTTTTAAACGTCTTCAGCGTCTGCAATTTTGAGGCATCAGGACGCTCAACTCCTTTATAAATACAATAGTATTTAAATGCGCTGTCTAAACTCACGTCTAAACTTTTACCTTCAGCAGCAGACCAGACTTTTGAACGATTATTACCTGATAAAGCACTGCCTGACAACTGATACAAATACAGATCATGTTCTCGCTGCACAGTCTTTTTAAGAGTACTTGTCGACTGTGCGGAAAGCAACTGACAAGGACTGTTGACCAGCCAACGCTCACTAAACCAAAGTTGTAATAAATCACCCAAATACAAGTCTGTACAACCGACTGGCCAAACATCAATATAGGCTGACTCTACAGAGATATAGTATTGTTCAGGGTTGGAAATAATAGAAAGATACTGATTTTGATAATCAGCTAGGTTTGCAAAAATATCGGAAATAGTAAGCGTATTCATTCGCTTTCTCCTGTTTAGCCATTTTAGTGCTGGCAAGTTGGTTATAAATCCACACTGTTTAAGTTTTCACTTAAACGCTCTGTTGTTAAAGTCAGACTATCAACGACTTTCCCACATTGCAAGCACTTCAATACGATTTTTTTTGAAAATGATTTTTTTGTTCAAATAAAAAGCATCCAATATAAAAATGACAGCAACATGACATTTTAGACTTGACCCACTATGAAATGTCCTTATAATCGCATGCAGATTCTCCAATAGCTCAGTCGGTAGAGCGACGGACTGTTAATCCGCAGGTCCCTGGTTCGAGCCCAGGTTGGAGAGCCAAATTCAAGAAAGCCCACACTATAAGTCGTGGGCTTTCTTCTTTTCTACACATTAAAAGTTTTACCGCTTAAGGTGTAAATCCTCCAGCTAAGTTCAACAGAAAGCCAGAACTAAACTATTCTCGAAAAATAACTTATCTTAAAAACACTAAAAAATGATTCACAAGAAAAATCATGAGCACATTTAAAACACATGTGGATGTTCGTCCAGATCACAGCAACTGAAATGAAAAAATGGAAAGGGCAAAAAAATTGGGAATACCAGCTTAGTTTTAGTGATCCTGCTTATAAAGATATTTCTACTGGATGTAATCATTATGAGTAAAATGACAGATTATTTTTAATTTTTATTCACCCACCACAGCCAATCATTAAAAATATTTTTTAAGAAAATAGATCTTTCCACCCAATTAAGTCATGTCTCTGAGACTTTGCGAAATACTCTTTCTGATGTAACCATTTTTCATGATGTGCAATGGTGGAACGTGGAAGATATAAAAAAGTACAAGAAATCATCGTCAAAATTCTAAGCACACCTACTCAAATAACTCATTCCACTGACTCATATTTCGCGATTTTATGGAAAGGAATTACAGCTCTCAATACATCATATCTACCCATCTCTAATTAAAAAGCCCAATCGATAAAGATTGGGCTTTTTAATGAGTTAGAATTATCTACACTGAGAATTTGCAACTTTCGAACAGTCTACAAACTGTGGCATTCACCCACCTTATTTCTAAGTCGCTTGCATAGGCACGCCACTATGGAAACGAAACACATCATCAGGTGTAATAATTAGCTCTTTTTCGACGTTACGGATATGTTCAATACGGGCTTGAATATCTTCTTTCGGATTTTTCAATTTCCCCGTTTGCGCAACATCTAAAGCCAAAGCTAAATAGTCTTCAAAATGGCGTGATTCAGACTTCAGCAGGTAGCGATAGTAACGACCTAATTCATCATCGACCAAAGGTGCTAACGCGTAGAAACGCTCACATGAACGTGCTTCTACAAAGGCACCAATGATTAAAATATCAATTAAAGCCTCAGGCTCATAAGTCCGCACTTCTTTACGTAAACCACCCGCATAACGACCAGCGCTCAGATTGCTCCACTCTAGCCCGCGCTTTTTCATAAATTCAAGCACTTGCTCATAATGCAGCATTTCTTCACGAACCAGTTGTGCAAGCTTGACTTGTAAATCGGTAAAAAAACTATATCGAAACATCAGGTTCATCGCTGTACCTGCAGCTTTCTTCTCACAATTCGCGTGGTCTTGCATCAGCACATCAAGATTAGTTAGTGCTTCAGCCAACCAAGCTTTTGGTGTTTCACAGCCCAAGAAGTCCATGACGGGCTTCATGAGTTCATCATAATTGATATTCGACATATTCAAATCTTAAAAACTTTAAAATTAACGTGCAGCTTTAATCACTGCTTTCATTTCACGCACGGCTTGTTCCAAGCCCACAAAAATTGCATCGGCAATCAGTGAATGACCGATATTTAATTCGTGGATCTGTGGAATTTGCGCAATTGGGGTTACATTTTCAAGGTTGAGTCCATGCCCAGCATTGACTACTAAACCCTTAGATGCCGCATATTCAGCACCTTTGACAATACGTTCAAGCTCATGTTGCTGAGCTTCAGGTGTTTCTGCATCAGCATAAGCGCCTGTATGAATTTCAATGGTTGGTGCACCACAAGCAACCGCTGCATCAATTTGTGCAAAGTCAGCATCAATAAACAAGGACACATCACAACCAATCTCAGACAAGGCTTGAGTTGCCGCTTTAACATCGTCAAAATGTCCAACCACATCCAAACCACCTTCAGTCGTCACTTCTTGGCGTTTTTCAGGAACAAAACATACATGGTGCGGTTTAATTTCTTTGGCAAATGCAATCATTTCATCTGTGACTGCCAACTCCAAATTCATACGTGTTTTAAGCGCTGGACGCATACGACGCACGTCATCATCTTGAATATGACGACGGTCTTCACGTAAATGCAAGGTAATCCCTTCCGCCCCTGCTTGCTCACAGATCAGTGCTGCATTGACTGGATCAGGATAAGACGTTCCACGCGCTTGTCGTAAAGTTGCCACGTGGTCAATATTTACACCAAGTAATGCAGCCATATTCATTTCCTAATTACGATTGAGTTTGAGTGTTCTGAATCCACAACTGACGACTTTTTAAGGGGCGATCGCCCAACAATGAACTGATCATTTGTCGATACAACTTGGTCAGTAATTGTAACTGCTCCAAACCAAAATCCCTACCCTTTTCATATTGGCACATGCTTAAAATTTGCTGTCCATTTAAGGTCGATCGCGAGGCTTGTGCAGTAGGAATAAAGCCTTCATTCAGCTGGAATATATAGTTGAGTGATGCCTGAATTTCAAGTTGATTGGCATCGGTCGAAAAATCTAAGGCATAGCCTAAATCTTCCAGCAGTTCGTGCTCAAACTGTCTTAGAATTTGTTTTAAAAATTGATTAGGATCGGCTTGCTGTGCCAGTTGTTGTAATTGCGTTAGCGTATGCGCATATTGAGCAAAACTTTGCTCCATTTGTACTTCGAGCGGACACAGCCTGAGCAGGATCTCATTGAGATAAAAACCTGAAAAAAAAGCATCCCCGAAGAAAAAAATCGGCTGATTGACAATTTCAAGTTTTGTAAAATTTTTGAGTTCAGATTTACCCGAAGCTTGTAAACAAATCGGCTGATATTGTGGCGGCGGGGTTTGCCTTAGAATACCATCAACTCGCCCATGCTCTTGGGTAAATAAATGCACAATATGACTACGTTCACGGTATTTTCTATGGTGAATTAAATAACCATGCAGTACTTCATTGCGCATGAGAAATTAACTAATCTTTTTTATCTTTATCATTCTGTTCACTGTCTTCATCATCCCCATCTGGGATAACAGCACCAACCACAGCTGCGGTTCCTTTCACCACGCCTTTTGTGGTTTTATAAGCAATCTTTACAGGAACGGTGACGATCTTGTGTATACAACCTTGCAAAAACAACATACAAGCCATTACTGCGAACACTTTGACCATAACACCATCCCTATAAAAATTTGTTTTCTTAAAACTTAGATATCGCTATAACCTAAGCTTTTCAATGCACGTTCATCATCAGACCAACCGCCTTTCACTTTAACCCAAAGTGTCAACATGATCTTTTGTTCAAACATTTTTTCCATATCGATACGGGCATCCATACCGATTTTCTTAAGCTTAGCGCCTTTTTCACCAATCACAATTGCTTTCTGGCCTGGGCGGTCTACAAAAATCGTTGCATCAATATATGTACATGCTGGTTTAGGACGACCTGTTTTTTCATTCACCGTTGCTTCTTCAGTCTTAAACGACTCAATTTGCACGGTTAAATCATAAGGTAGCTCTTCACCCAACTGACGCATAATCTTTTCACGGATAATTTCTGATGCCAAGAAACGTTCAGAACGATCTGTCAATTGATCCAATGAATACATCGGTGGCTGGAAAGGTAAATATTTTTCAATGGTATCGCGCAGATGGTCTAAGTTTGCACCACGTAGTGCAGAAACAGGAACAATCTCAGCAAAATTCATTAATTTTGCACGCTCTTGAATCAAGGGTAATGCATGGTTTTTATTTTCAAGTATATCAATTTTATTGATCACTAGAATCACTGGCATCTCTGCATTTTTGAGTTTTTCCAAAACGAGCTCATCGTTTTGAGTCCACTTGTCTGCATCCAGAACAAACAATACCAAGTTGACATCACGCAATGCAGAAGACGCAGCACGGTTCATCATTTTGTTGATGGCGCGTACTTCTTTTTTATGCATCCCTGGCGTATCCACAAATACTGCTTGAGATTTTGCACGTGAATCAATTCCCACAATCTTATGCCGTGTGGTTTGTGGTTTACGTGAAGTAATCGATAATTTTTGACCCAATAAATGGTTCATCAACGTAGACTTGCCTACGTTTGGACGACCTACAATTGCCACAAAGCCGCTACGAAAATCCGTTGGGATTTCTGTGCCTTGTTCGCTAAAAAACTGGCTAATTAAATCATTACTGTCGCTTTGCGACTCGTGATCAGCATCGATGTGATCGGAAGAATTTGACATGGCAGATTACTGCTCCAAAAGTTTTAAAATATCCGCCGCAGCAGCTTGCTCAGCAAAACGACGACTGGTGCCCTCACCATTTACAACAGACAATCCATCCACTTTACATTCCACTTTGAAATGCTGATTGGGTGCATCACCTTGAATATCAACCACATCATAAACTGGGAGAGCTTTTTTTCGTGCCTGAAGATATTCTTGTAAACGAGATTTAGGATCTTTAAGTTGATCGGTTGGCTCGATATGGTCTAAATATGGCTCGTACCATTTTAACACAATCGGCTCCAACACCGTTAAATCACTACAATCCACATAGATTGCACCAATAATCGATTCAACCGTATCCGCAAGGATGGACTCGCGATGATGTCCACCTGATTTTAACTCGCCTGTACTTAAAATGAGTGACTGGCTCAGTTTTAAATCATTTGCAATTTTACCTAAAGCTTCCTGACGAACCAAGGTTGCACGCATACGCGTCAAACGGCCTTCGTTCTCAGTTGGATAAGCTTTATAGAGATAATTTGCAATAATCATCCCTAACAAAGAATCGCCTAGAAACTCTAGGCGCTCATAATTGTATTTGTGGCTCACCGATCGGTGGGTCAGTGCAAGCTGAAGTAATTCAGGTTGTTTAAACTGATAACCGATACGGCTCGCTAAGCGGGCTTCACTTAGCTTGGACTGAGCTTTGATCAAAACTTTTCTCGAACTTTAATACTAAATCTATATTCAGTAAGAAGGGTTTTCTTACCTCATACTCCTTTTTCACCTGCAACCCTTCGGTATTGGTGACTTGCATAATTTCTTTAATCTTCACATCGCGAATACCATTCATATCCAAACGCTTTGAAAGCTGACTCTCAAACTCCGCGGGCTGAATATTTTTCGGGCTGCTTTGAAATACTTCCTCAATTTGGCTATTGATCATCCGATCATCAAAATAAGGAGCCCAAACTGCAATTGCCACTTTCGCCATAAATGCAAACCCCATGATTGCAAATAAAATGGCGATATAAGATGCCCCTTGTTGATTCTTGCGCATTTTTTATTTTCCGAATCGATATTAGTCAATGCTACCGTTACGGTTAAATGACGGCAACTTAAAGCCAGGTTCTTTATGCATCCAAATATAAAATGCACGACCCGTTAGGTTCTGTTCAGGAACCATTCCCCAGAAACGACTGTCAGCACTTTGGTCGCGATTATCCCCCATCGCAAAGTACTCACCTTCTTTTACTTTCACTTCCCAATATAAACCATTTTCAGCAGAGTATTTACCATTTTCTACAAAGTTAATATACGGTGCTTGGCGTGCAACATTGACACCCTCTAACTCACGCATGGTAAAGGTATGCTTGCCAATGGTTTCTTTATGATATATCGAAGTAGGCGTATCTAAACGGTCTTTTTCACGGCTAAATTCAACAGGAACTTTAGCAATTTTTTGACCATTAATGGTTAATTGGCCATGATCAAAAACAATGTGATCGCCAGGAATACCAACCACACGTTTGATATAGCTGATCGTCGGTTGCGGTGGATAACGGAAGACAATCACATCACCACGCTCAGGCTCACCCACATCAATCACTTTTTTATTCACAATCGGCAGGCGAACACCATAGTCAAACTTATTGACCAAGATGAAGTCACCAGTTTCTAAAGTCGGGACCATCGAGTCGGAAGGAATATTAAAAGGTTCATAAAAGAATGAACGTAAGCATAGAACAATCGCAAGGACTGGCCAAAAATCATAAGCCCAAGTAATGACAAAATTTTCATTCCCCTTGCCTTTTGTCGCTCGTTGTTTAAATACAAACTTATCGAGCAACCACACCAAAAAGAAAATCAGTGTGACAGGAACAAGTATCAAATTAAAATCAAAATCCATGGGCTTATATTCCTACCTTTTTATCTTTCTACTTTCAACACAGCCAAGAACGCTTCTTGTGGGATTTCTACACTTCCCACTTGCTTCATGCGTTTCTTACCTTCTTTTTGCTTCGATAGCAGTTTCTTCTTACGAGAAACGTCACCACCATAACATTTCGCCAATACGTTTTTACGCATTGCCTTTACGGTTGAACGAGCAATAATTTGTGCGCCAATGGCCGCTTGAATTGCCACATCAAACATTTGACGTGGAATCAAATCTTTCATTTTTTCAACTAATGCAATACCACGGTGACGTGCATCTTGACGGTGACAAATCATTGCCAAGGCATCGACTTTATCGCCATTGATTAGAACATCGACTTTTACCAATGATGAACTTTCAAAACGTACAAAGTTATAATCGAGCGACGCAAAACCGCGTGAACACGACTTCAATTTATCAAAGAAGTCCATCACCACTTCCGCCATTGGAATTTCAAAAGTGATCGAAACTTGGTTCGCCATAAACTTCATGTCTTTTTGAACACCACGGCGTTCCACACATAAAGTCATGACATTACCCAAATACTCTTGTGGTACAAGGATATGGCACTCAGCAATCGGCTCACGTAGGTCTTCGACCGTTGAACCATCTGGCATTTTAGATGGGCTATCGATATAAATCGTTTCACCATTCTTCATCACCGCTTCATAAATCACAGTCGGTGCAGATGAAATGAGGTCTAAATCATACTCGCGCTCTAAACGCTCTTGCACGATTTCCATGTGTAGCATGCCTAAGAAGCCACAACGGAAACCAAAACCTAAAGCATCTGAGCTTTCAGGTTCAAAGAATAACGCCGAGTCATTGATCTGAAGTTTATGCAAAGCTTCACGGAACGGTTCAAATTCACTTGAATCAATTGGGAACAAACCTGCATACACCTGCGGCTTCACTTTTTTAAAGCCTGGCAAGGTTTTGACTTCTGGTGTGTTGGCAAGGGTAATCGTATCACCGACTGGCGCACCAAAAATGTCTTTAATCCCTGCAATTACGAAACCAACTTCACCCGCTTCAAGGATGTCTGTCTCAGTATGTTTAGGATTGAAAATACCCACAGAAGTAATAATGTGCGTTTGGCCTGTTGATTTCATCAACATCTTGTCGCCCTTACGCACACGACCTTCTTTCACGCGCACCAAAGAAACCACACCTAAGTAGTTATCAAACCAAGAGTCGATAATTAAAGCTTGTAATGGCGCATTACGATCACCAGTAGGTGCAGGAATGACATTAACAAGGGTTTCTAAAACGCTATCAATCCCAAGACCTGTTTTTGCCGAACAGGTTGGCGCTTCAGTCGCTTCAATACCAATAATGTCTTCAATTTCTTGAATCACACGTTCAGGTTCAGCCTGTGGTAAATCAATTTTGTTGAGCACTGGTAGAACTTCGAGACCTTGCTCAATTGCGGTATAACAGTTCGCAACCGACTGAGCTTCCACGCCCTGCGCAGCATCTACAACCAACAATGCACCTTCACAGGCAGCCAATGACCGTGACACTTCATATGAAAAATCGACGTGCCCTGGTGTATCAATAAAGTTCAATTGATACTCTTGACCATTTGGATGAGTGTAATACAAAGTAACCGACGCAGCTTTAATGGTAATACCACGCTCACGTTCAAGTTCCATGGAGTCAAGTACTTGTGCTTGCATTTCACGATCTTGCAAACCACCACAGGTTTGAATAAAGCGGTCAGCGAGCGTTGACTTCCCGTGGTCAATGTGAGCAATAATACTGAAATTACGGATATTTTTAATATCAACAGATTTTTTAGCTTGCGCCATGGGCTACCTTGAACAAAATGAAGCGTTATGCAGACAAATTTCGATGCACAACAAAAGCCGAATAGAAATTGCGAAGGATTATAACAGATGGTTTTTTTAAAGTATCCATATTAATACGCTTCCTTTTCACAACTCTGACGCTTTTTTACGTGTTTTCGCTTTTCACTGGGCTTTTTGAATAATCCATTGAAAAATCTAGGGCATTCACATCTTTTGCAAGCGGTTGGTAAGCTTGAGTAAAACTGGGTGACATACGTTTCGCACGTCCTGTTTCAATCTCTACGCAAGCCCACTTGGTTTGAGCAACAAATAAAATGCTATTGTCTTTGGGTCTATAAAACACATATTGGCGTGATGAATATAATGCGTTTATATCGTCAAACCATGTGCGTAAGATTATTTCATCCTCTTTAAATGCAGCTTTTCGGTACTGCACATGATGCTCAACCGCGACCATGGCATGTTTTAACTCGATATATTCTTTTAAGCCTAAACCCAATGCATCAATATGTGCTGTTGCGACATCCTGCATCCAATGCATATAAACCACATTATTCACATGGCCTAACTGGTCGATATGTTCTGCTTGTACCTGAAGTCTTAAGTCAAAAATACTACTCATAAACACTCTATTGAATCTAAATATCCTTATGAAGATGGAAGTGTACGCAAATAACAGACATCATCAAATTGCAAAAAATAAAAAACCACTCCAAAGAGTGGTTTTTTTTCGCTTATTGGATGCGCATCCCTAAAATGGCTGGTGTGCCTTGTCGGATGATTCCAACGCGGGCAACCTGACCTTTTTTCAATTCAGATGCCGCTTGGACAAAATCATTGGTGTCGTTTACGACTTTACTATTAATGTGAGTGACCACATCACCAGCCGCCATACCTGACTGTGCTGCTGCGCCGCCACGTTTCACTTCTTGAATTAACACACCACCTTTCACATTGAGTTGTGACAATTCAGCAGGTGCTAAATTTCGGATAGCAATACCTAAGACAGGTCCTTTACTTTGTGTGACTGTGTCTGATTTTGCAGGTGTATCATCTGGTGCAGTAGTTAATGTTGCCGATATATTCCGCTTTTTATCATCACGCAGTACTTCAAGCTGTACCGTTTGATTTGGCATGGTACGATTTAAATAGTTCAATAACTCAGAGGTACGTGAAATCGGCGTTCCATTGAATTTTAAAATAATATCGCCTGCTTTTAGTCCCGCTTTCTGCGCAGGTGAATTTGGCTGAACATTAGTAATCAGTGAACCTTCAGGTTTTGGCAAATTATAAGACTCTGCCAAATTTCGATCTAGATCTTGTAGATTGAAGCCTAAATAAGAGCGCGTAACTTTACCTGTTTTCTTAAGTTGGTCAGCAATATCCATTGCGACATCAATGGGAATCGAGAAAGACAGCCCCATATAACCGCCCGTACCACTGAAGATACGCGAGTTCACTCCAACCACTTCACCCTGCTGGTTAAATAACGGACCACCTGAGTTTCCTGGGTTGAGAGCCACATCGGTTTGAATGAAGGGTACCGATGTCTCCCCCATCATATTACGCATTTTCGCACTCACGATTCCCGCTGAAGCCGAGTAATCAAAACCAAACGGTGAACCGATCGCAAGCACAGGTTCGCCTACGCGCAGTTGATCAACATTGCCTGCGCGGAGTGATGGAAAATTCGTACCATTCACCTTAAGCAAGGCCACATCAGTTCGTTCATCACTACCTACCACAGTCGCATCCAGTTCACGACGGTCATTAAACATAATCGTGACTTTCGATGCATCTTCTACGACGTGGTGGTTTGTCAGTAAATACCCATCTTTACTAATAAAAAATGCGCTGCCATAAGCCGTTTTTTCTTGCGGCGCTTGCTGCTGCGGAATAATGACTTGATTACCAAAAAAACGCTTCAAAATCTCAGGTATTTGCTGCTGCAATAACTCTTCTTGAGTCATCTTTTTAACCACATTTACACTCACTACCGCAGGGCTGACTTGCTCAACCAAGTTTGAGAAATCAACAGGTGCTGCTTGTGTTTGCACCGTAGCCATTGTGCATGCAACAGCAAAAAAACCAGTTTGTATCGCGCGACTTTTCATATCAAGTATTGACCTATATGCTTGTTATCAGTTTATGTATTAGCGTTTTTAGCATAATCTTTGTCTATCTTGGGTAATAATATGTTCTATTATGTTTGTATAAACAAGAGCTTAAAATTTGCTTAAAAAATACGTTCTTTATTTATATTTCCCATCAATTGTAGAGATTTTACTCTTGCCTTTTCGTGAAAAAAGCGCTGTCATTAGCGAACTTTTTTCCAAATTAGCTGATGGACATGTCTAATTTAAACACAACACATCATTTTGATGTGATTATTGTGGGAAGTGGCGGTGCAGGCCTGAGCTTAGCCTTATCGTTGCCTCAACATTTCAATATTGCTGTTCTTGCAAAATCAAACCTGACCGATGCAAGTACCTTCTATGCGCAAGGTGGCGTTGCCGCTGTTTTAGATGAAACGGATTCCATCGAACAGCACATTGATGACACCATGATTGCGGGCGCTCACTTGTGCGAGACCGAAGCCGTAAAGCAAACCGTTGAAGGTGGTAAACCTTCTGTTGATTTTCTATTGAAACACGGCGTGCAGTTTACCCTTGATGATCAAGAACAGTTGCATCTAACACGTGAAGGTGGACACTCTCAACGCCGTATTATTCATGCCGCAGATGCTACAGGTCGAGCCATTTCAACTACCTTAGTGGAACGTGCGATTGAAAAAGATAACATCACCATTTTTGAGAATTACATTGCCATCGATTTAATTACCTCTCAAAAACTGGGCTTAGAAGAACAAAATCGTGCATTAGGCCTCTATGCACTCGATGAAAAGACTGAAAAAGTCCATACCTTTTTAGCACCCTTTACCGCGCTGGCGTGTGGCGGTGCCATGAAAGCCTATCTGTATACCTCGAACCCAGACATTGCAACGGGCGATGGTATTGCCATGGCGTTTCGTGCGGGTTGCCGCGTGGCCAATATGGAATTTAACCAATTCCACCCGACCTGTTTATACCACCCGCAAGCACGCTCTTTCCTCATTACCGAAGCAATGCGTGGTGAAGGTGCTTATTTACGTTTACCCGATGGCGAACGCTTTATGTTGCGCTTTGATGAACGTGCAGAACTTGCTCCACGTGACATTGTGGCGCGAGCGATTGACTATGAAATTAAACGTTTAGGTATTCGTCACGTTTGGCTCGACATTAGCCATAAGCCCGAAAGTTTCATTAAAGAACATTTCCCAACCCTGTACGCACGCTTACTTGAACTCAGCATCGACATTACCAAGGAAATGATTCCTGTTGTTCCTGCTGCGCACTATACCTGTGGCGGTGTGGTGGTTGATGAACATAGTCAAACTGACATTGCAGGCCTCTATGCGATTGGGGAAACCTCATATACTGGCTTGCATGGCGCCAACCGTATGGCCAGTAACTCACTATTAGAGTGTTTTGTGTATGGCATGAGTGCAGCAGAACACATCGAAAAAAGTTTTGATATAACTTACCAATCTCCTACTGCCCCATCTTGGGATGACTCACAAGTGATGAATCCTGATGAAGATGTGGTGATTTTGCAAAACTGGGATGAACTCCGTCAAACCATGTGGAACTACGTCGGCATTGTGCGTACTACGAAACGTCTTGAACGTGCGCTACACCGCATTGAAATGTTGAAGCGGGAAATTACCGAGTATTACCAAGATTACCAAGTCAGCAAAAATCTGATTGAACTGCGCAATTTAGTTTTAGTCTCTGAAATGATCGTGCGCTGTGCCATGGAGCGTAAAGAATCGCGTGGTCTACACTACACTTTAGATTACCCTGAACTGTCGAATGAACTGCGTAAAACCGTACTCACCCCTTTCAATTTTAAAGTTGAAACCCCTTTAGTGAATAACTAATTTAAAAAAAGCCTGATTCGTCAGGCTTTTTTATTCAGACATTTTTTAGGATTTGGGTGGAATAGAATAAGTTCCTACCACATGTGCAATGGGTTCATCCTTACCCACTGAATACAACCACACATCCCCAACCACCAATGCTTTGCCAACTTTCATTAACTTACATTCACCGCGGATATTTGTTGAAGCTGCGGGTTTACTTAGAAAGTTGACCGATAAATTGGTGGTCACGGTTAAACCGACCAGCCCAATTTCCCCTAAAATGGCGATATACAATGCATAGTCTGCAAGAGTCATCATGGTTGGGCCTGAAACCGTCCCACCCGGTCTCAAATCGCGCTCATCTACCTGATACACGACTGTTGCTGCGCGCTCAGTGACAGATTCGATACGACATTTTTCTAAACTTTGCGGGAATTCCTTTTCTAAAAAAGCCACAATCTCAGTTAAGTTACTTTTCATTTTTCCTTCAACATTCAGTCCTTTGTCACTGACTATAAAAGAAAAATGCATTTCACTACAGCATGAAATAACATTTCTGGCTTATTTTTTAGTTTAAATATTGCAACGCTTGTGCAAAAACCTGCTCTGGTGACTGGGTCGCATCCAAACGTTTAACCCGCTCAGGATATTGTTCCCATAACTGCTGATAACCTGCTCTAACTTTTTCAAAGAAAGTGGCTTTTTCTTGTTCAAAACGGTCCAAAGCCCCCCTTTCCCGCGCACGAGACATGCCTGTCTCAATCGGGGCATCGAGCCAAAATGTAATATTTGGCATATGGCTGACAAAGTTTTCATTCAGAAGTTGCAGCTTCGACTGGCTTAAACCACGTCCTGCACATTGGTAAGCAAAGCTGGCATCGGTAAAACGGTCACACAATACGGTTTTATGTTTCGTTAAAGCAGGCACGATCAGTTGTTGTAAGTGCTGTGCACGAGCCGCGTACATCAGCAGCAGTTCGGTATCATTCGACATCGACTCTTCATGATTGACTGACAATAATAGCGAGCGAATTTGCTCAGCCATTGGTGTACCACCTGGCTCACGCGTTAAAACAACCTGCTGACCTTGTTGTTCTAGATGCTCATAAATTTTGCGAATCAGTGTGGTTTTACCGACACCTTCTGTGCCCTCAAAACTAATAAACATCTATTCATCCTTCTTGGTTTTTAAAACGCTGAGATATTCTTTTACAGCTTGATTGTGCTGCTCTAAAGTCTCACTAAATGTGTGTCCACCATTGCCCGTTGCAACAAAGTAGATGTTTTTACTGTTATCTGGGTGCATGGTAGCTTCAATGGCTTTTTTACTTGGTAAAGCAATTGGCGTAGGAGGTAAACCATTGATGGTATAAGTATTATAGGCTGTTGGAGTACGCAAGTCTTGGCGGGTAATATTGCCTGTATATTTATCGCCCATGCCATAAATCACGGTCGGATCCGTTTGCAAACGCATGCCGAGTTGAAGACGACGCGCAAACACACCTGAAACTTGCTCCAGTTCGCGGTCAACATTGGTTTCTTTTTCAATGATAGAGGCCATGATCAGGGCTTCGTATTTGTCTTTATACGGCAAATTTGCCGCACGGTTTGCCCACGCTTCATCTAAAGCTTTCATTTGGCGTTTGTATAAATCCGTTAAGATTTTTTTGTCTGACTCACCTTTGGCGAAGAAGTAAGTATCGGGAGCAAAAAGCCCTTCAGCATGCGTATACGGAATATCTAATGCTTTTAAAAGCTGATCCATGGGTAAATTGGAGACTTCCTTTTTAACCAATGCATCCTTTTTCAACGCCTCGATCAGCTGTTTAAAGGTCGTCCCCTCAATCACCAATATACGATTCATCTCGGCATTATAGACATTGGAAATCATATCCAAAACTTGGCGAATACTCATACCTTCACGCACTTCATAAACACCGGCTTTCAAGGTGTCATGAATAAATATTTTTTGGTAAAGCTTTAAAATAATAGGAAAACTAGCCATGTCTTCTTTGGCTAAGCGGTCAATAAAACCGGAATAGGTATCGCCAGAGTTAATTGCCAATAACTGCTTTTTACCCTCAACAGGATAGGACTTAAATAAACTCGACCACAGTACAATCATCAATAAAACAATGATGCTCACAGCAATCAATAACACCCCTTTCATTTTTCGTTGGGGTGGTTGCGTTTTCTTTTTCGATTTGGTTTTGGCTGCGGACATACTACTGCATCTGATTAAGTTGAAGACGATGGAACAAATCTATACACGGCTGAACATCTAAGTGCTGATGATTCAGACTTTTGGCTATTTTCATAGGACTCAAGGCATTGCAGAAAAATAAACTTTGAAAGCGTGGAATTTCTTCCATATCAATCATTCTCAGCTCACAGCTCATTCCTTGTTGCTGCATCCGTGCCAATATTTCGGCACGCATGACACCATGTACGCCATTATAACGAAGTTCGGGACTAATCCATCGATCATTTAGCAGAATGAAACAATTACTACTCACACCTTCAACGACAGAACCTTGCACATCTGTGACCAAAGCTTCCAACCAACCGTGCTGTTCTGCTTCATGCTTGAGTAAGACTTGCTCTAAACGGTTTAAGCTTTTCACACCCACCATTTGCGGCATACTTAACCCCATCGCATGTTGCAGTACCCCTGAATCAATTTCGCTGTATGTCAAAACCTCTGATGCTTGCGGATAGAAAAATACCCAAACGTCAGCAGGATGTGCTGGCAAACTATAACCGCGCTGCCCTTCACCCCGACTAATAATAATTTTCAGCGTTCCGTTTAAGTGTTCATAGGTTTGTTTTAATTGCACGATGCTGCGCTGAATAAAGGCTAAATCTGCTGACAACAACAGTCTTTCACAGGCCAATTTCAAGCGTGCTATGTGTAGAGACTCTAGCTCAATCACACCCTCACGGATACGCGCTGTACTAAAACAGCCATCTCCATAGTGAAATGCACGATCTAATAATTCTATTTGTTTGACTTCTTGTGCATTTTTATAGCAATGCATGCCAATCTACCCTGAAACAATTTTCTGCTTTAGTTTAATGAATTCTAAGCTGAACTCTTTTTCTTTTTTATTCATATAAAATTCATTTTTTATTATTTTTTTAGCAATAAGACTCACAGTATTCTTGCCTCATGTTTAAAAACGTTTAAAATTTGAGGTCTCACATGAGCTTATCTAAGTTAAAAATTGGGGTACTAGCGGCGCTAGTTTCAGTCACATCTTTTGGTGTTGCAGCAAAAGATTTCCTTAACGTGTCGTATGATCCAACACGCGAACTGTATGAAGATGTCAACAAACAGTTTGGCGCTTATTGGAAACAACGCACAGGACAAGACATTAACTTCAAACAATCTCACGGCGGCTCGGGTAAACAAGCCCGTTCGGTCATTGATGGTTTAGGTGCAGATGTTGTGACACTTGCTCTTGCAGCAGATATCGATGTAATTGCTGAAAAAGCGAAACTTTTACCGACAAACTGGCAAAAGAAATTACCCAATAACTCGACACCATATACTTCAACTATCGTGTTCCTCGTCCGTAAAGGAAATCCACAAGGTATTAAAGACTGGGGCGACCTCGTTAAGCCGGGTGTTGGCATTATTACACCAAATCCAAAAACATCAGGTGGTGCACGCTGGAACTACTTAGCAGCTTGGGCTTGGGCGAAACATCAACCTGCGGGTAACGATGCCAAAGCACAAGAATTCGTGCGTAAAATTTATAAAAATACCAAAGTGCTGGATTCAGGTGCACGTGGCGCAACCACAACCTTTGCTGAGCGCGGTATCGGTGATGTTCTCTTAGCATGGGAAAACGAAGCACACTTAGCAATTCGTGAACAACCGGGTAAGTTTGAGATCGTGACGCCTTCGCTATCTATTTTGGCAGAACCACCCGTTGCCATTGTTGAAAAAAATGCGGAAAAAGACGGCAATCTGAATCTGGCGAAAGCATATCTCAACTATTTGTATTCACCTGCAGGACAAGAAATTGCAGCGAAAAACTTCTATCGCCCACGTAATGCAACTGTCTTGAAAAAATATGCAGCCACATTCAAACCGTTGAAGTTGGTGACCATTGATAAAGAATTTGGTGGTTGGAGCAAGGTACAAAAACAGCACTTTGAAAATGGTGGTGTATTTGACCAAATTGTGAAAGCCAATACGACGAAATAAAACCGAGTCCAGTAAATAGCTGTAAGGGAGCATCGACATGATTCATACTGTAATTGTACCAGGCGTGGGTGGGAGTGAACATGACCACTGGCAATCATGGTTACAACGTCAGCTCAAGTCGTGCTCTCGTGTGCAGCAGCAGGATTGGAATAAACCCATACTCCATGAATGGATTGAACAATTTATCAAAACAGTTCAATCCATTCAGGAACCGATTCAAATTGTGGCGCATAGCTTTGGCTGTCTAACGACAGTCGCTGCTTTAGCACAGCATCCTGAACTAAATCAAAACATTAAAAATTTAGTTCTGGTTGCACCGGCCAACCCTGCTCGCTTTGGTGATGCTGGTTTTGCTCGTGATAGCCAAAATGACTATCAACAATATTTCCACCAACTCAAGCTACAAGTTCCTACCCAAATGATCATCAGTGAAAATGATCCTTGGCTCAATTTTCAAGATGCGCTGCAACTGGCAAAAGCATGGAAAATTAGGCCTAAGAACTTGGGCCAAGTCGGACATATTAATGTTGCGTCAGGTTTTGGGCCATTCCCTGAAATTTATGATTTTTTGATTTCAGAAAATGTGCTAAAAAACATTAGTTTTCACAATGAAAGCAAGTATTTATTTAAATTTGCAATTTAACACTGCAAATGATACTTGTGCCGAAATTCAGTTTTATTTGAGCTGACTCTTTTTAGGTCAGCTTTCTCTCTTTGAGGAGTAATCATGTCGCAGCGATCCCGAGTGCTGCCAGGATTTGGTCTTTCTCTAGGCTTTACCCTAGCATATTTGTCATTAATCGTTCTTATTCCGTTGTCCGCTGTTTTTATTAAATCTTTAGGCATAGGTTGGGATGGTTTATGGGAAATTTTAAGTTCAGAACGTATTTTAAAATCTTTGCAGCTCAGTTTTAGTACAGCCCTGATCGCCGCGTTTATTAATGTGGTTTTTGGTCTCCTTCTAGCATGGTGTTTGGTTCGTTATCGTTTTCCAGGTAAACGCATTGTAGATGCCTTGGTCGACTTGCCGTTTGCCCTACCCACAGCGGTTGCAGGTATTGCACTCACCTCGCTTTATGCGCCTACAGGTTGGATCGGTCAATATCTTGAGCCTTTAGGGATTCAAGTGGCCTATACCCCAATTGGTATTACATTGGCACTGATTTTTATTGGTATTCCTTTTGTGGTACGGACTGTGCAACCTGTTCTCAGTGACTTGGAAACAGAGTTAGAAGAAGCAGCATCAGCATTAGGTGCCAACCGTTTACAGATCGTGACCAAAGTGATTTTGCCGATTTTATTTCCAGCACTCATCACCGGTTTTGCACTTGCCTTTGCACGTGGCGTCGGTGAATACGGTTCAGTGATCTTTATTGCTGGGAACCAACCGTTTAAAACAGAAATTGCACCACTCATGATTATTTCGCGCTTAGAAGAATATGACTATGCAGGTGCAACCACGATTGCAGTCGTCATGTTGGTACTGTCTTTTGCCATTTTATTCCTGATTAACTTGTTACAAGCATGGGCAAGCCGTCGTACAGGGAGAACAGCACGATGAATATCAACAGTAATGCGCTTGCTGAAAAGCTACAATCGCGTGATGCAACACGTGAGCCAACTTGGGTTCGCTACACCCTGATTACGATTGCTCTGCTGTTCTTTTTGAGCTGTTTGATCTTACCGCTGATTTTGGTGTTCGTTGAGGCATTTAAACAAGGGGTCGGCGTCTATGCACAAGCCTTGGTTCATCCAGACACGCTCTCCGCAGTCAAACTCACTTTATTAACCGCGGTGATTGCAGTCCCACTGAATGTGGTGTTTGGTGTTGCAGCCGCTTGGTGTGTGGCCAAATTTAACTTCCGTGGTAAATCCATCTTAACCACAATTATTGATATGCCATTTTCAGTATCCCCTGTTATCGCGGGCTTAATGCTGGTATTGATTTTTGGTACGCAAGGCTGGTTCGGTAGTTGGCTCATGGATAACGACATCAAAATTCTGTATGCCGTTCCTGCCATTGTATTAGCAACGATCTTTATCACTGTTCCTTTTGTTGCACGTGAACTTATTCCTCTCATGGAAGCCCAAGGTACGGAAGAAGAAGAAGCAGCTATTGTGCTGGGTGCATCAGGCTGGCAAACCTTTTGGAAAGTAACCCTACCCAACATTAAATGGGGTTTAATTTACGGAGTCATTCTGTGTAATGCACGTGCAATGGGTGAATTTGGTGCGGTATCGGTCGTTTCAGGTCATATTCGTGGTGAAACCAATACCTTGCCTCTGCATGTCGAAATTCTCTATAACGAATATACCTTTAGTGCGGCTTTTGCTGTGTCTTCACTCTTGGCGCTTTTAGCGATTGTGACTCTTGTTTTAAAAACATGGGTTGAGATTCGCCAAGAAAAGCAAAACAAACATAATGATTCAACAGTTTAAAGGAATGACCTCATGAGTATTCAAGTTAAAAATATTGAAAAACACTTTGGTGCATTCCATGCGCTGAATAACATTTCTCTCGATTTTCCTGATGGTCAATTGGTTGCATTACTTGGGCCATCAGGCTGTGGTAAAACCACTCTGCTTCGTATTATTGCAGGGCTTGAGTCCGCAGATGGCGGTCAAGTCATCTTAGAAGGTGAAGATGCAACCAATGTACACGTACGTGAGCGTGAAGTTGGTTTTGTATTTCAGCACTATGCCTTGTTTCGCCATATGACCGTATTTGACAATATCGCCTTTGGTCTCCGTGTTCGCCCACGTGCAACACGCCCATCTGAAGCTGAAATTAAAAAACGTGTCACACGTTTACTGGACTTAGTCCAATTGGGGTTCTTAGCAGATCGTTACCCAGCACAACTCTCAGGCGGTCAGCGTCAACGTATTGCACTGGCACGTGCTTTGGCAGTTGAACCACGCGTACTGTTACTGGATGAGCCTTTTGGTGCTTTGGATGCAAAAGTACGTAAAGAGCTCCGTCGTTGGTTACGTACTTTGCATGATGAACTTCATATCACCTCAATCTTTGTAACGCATGACCAAGAAGAAGCGTTAGAAGTCGCAGATCAAATCATTGTGATGAATAAAGGGAACGTCGAGCAAATTGGATCACCCCGCGAAGTGTATGAAAAGCCTGCAACGCCTTTTGTGTTTGACTTCTTAGGTCAAGCGAACCGTTTCGAAGGTCAAAATAACGCAGGTACGATCCAAATTGGTGAAGACCGCATTCAATTAGACTCTTTACGCAATGCACCTTCGGGTGACGTGATTGCCTTTGCCCGTCCAGATGAATTACGTATTCATGCACAGCCGCAAGACAATGCCATCCAAGCAACGTTCGTTCGAGAATTATGGATCGCGGGCAAAGTGGTTGCAGAACTCCATGATCGCCAAGGCAAACTGATTGAAATCTCACTGACTTCTGAAGAAGCAAAATTACACCAATTTAGACCTAATCAAACGGTATGGTTAAGCCCATCAAACTTGCATTTATTTGCAAAACCTGCGGCTTAAGACCAATTGAATGGGGCATGTTAAATGCCTCATTCATCATAAAAGAGATCCAAAACTATGAACTTTCAACAACTCAGAATTATTCGAGAAACGGTGAGACAAAACTTCAACCTCACCGAAGCCTCTGCTGCACTATATACCTCTCAGTCAGGCGTCAGTAAGCACATCAAAGATCTAGAAGATGAATTAGGCGTACAGCTTTTTATTCGTAAAGGTAAGCGCTTACTCGGTTTAACTGAACCAGGCCAAGCACTACTGGGCATTGTTGAACGTATGTTGGTCGACGCAGACAATATTAAACGTCTTGCAGATGATTTTAACCGTGTCGATGAAGGTACTTTGACGATTGCGACTACACATACGCAAGCGCGTTATGTGCTACCGCCGATTGTCAACCAATTCAAAAAAGAGTTTCCAAAAGTTCATCTTATTTTGCAACAAGCCAGCCCTGTTGAAATTACCGAAATGCTTTTACAAGGTGAAGCGGACATTGGTATTGCAACTGAGTCACTGACGACTGAGGACAATCTGGCTAGTGTACCGTTCTATAATTGGCAACACAGTATTATTACCCCACAAAATCACCCACTGGCAAGCAAACAAAATATTAGTATTGCAGACTTGGCGGAATATCCACTGATTACCTATCACGGCGGTTTCACAGGCCGTTCAAAAATTGACAAAGCTTTTGAAGATGCTGGTGTGGATGTCGACATCGTAATGTCTGCTTTAGATGCCGATGTCATCAAAACCTATGTCGAACTGAATATGGGTGTTGGTATTGTCAACAATGTGGCATATGACGTTGAGCGTGACTATCGTTTAAAACAAATTCCAACCGATATTTTTGGTCTCAATACCACATGGATTGCCGTGCGTAAAGGTCACCTCCTGCGAGGCTATGGCTATGAATTTATCTCACTCTGCTCGCCAGATGCAGACATTAAAGCACTGAAAAGAGTGGCTTATCCAGAAGACTAAACCGTTCTTTATTCTAAAAAAAGAGGCCATCGTGCCTCTTTTTTATTTTAAACCCATATACTTTAAATGGGTATAGTGTATTATTTGATCAAATGATAAAAACAATAGCGAGCAATAACAGTGAGTAAAAATCTGTTGTGCTCTCCATTACTTTGTTTATGTTTCTATTCGTCGGGATCATGTTTTGCTGCTGCTTTTGAACTGTCAGGTCAAACAATACAACCCTTTTTTGAACGTGGAAATTATGCAGAAATTTCTCTGGCTTATATTGATCCAGATGTTTCTGGCCAAGTTCAACATACAGAGATACTGCAACAGTTTGGCATCACTGACTTTTCAACAGGCAATTTAAGCAATGAACAAGTAATGCTGGGAGCTGCATTAAAACTCCAACTAAATCCTCAATTCAACTTTGCTGTCATTTATGACCAGCCTTTTGCTGTAGACATCGATTATCACTATCGCCCAAATATTTATGGTGAAAGTCATGAAGTTGAATCTGCCGATATCGACTTTGAAAGTCATAATCTCAGCTCGCTTTTAGGCTACCAATTCAGCCCACAATGGGAAGTCTATGGTGGTTTAAGCTATCAAAGTTTTGCAGGCTCTTTAAAAGCGAAAGGTCAGACCTATTCTGTGTTTGATGGCTATGATGCCGAGTTTAAGCAAGATGAAAGCTTGGGCTGGTTAGCAGGTATTAGATATCAAATTCCTGAATATTATTTTAGAACATCTTTGACTTATCGCTCAGCCATTAAGCATGAAATGACCACAACAGAGTCTATCGAAGTCGGCGTAGTTACACCCAATGTGATGGAAGTGAAAACACCACAATCGGTAAATTTTGATTTCATGACAGGACTCCCTTATCAAAATATCTTGTATGGGACGTTACGCTGGGTGAATTGGCAAGATTTTGTCATTCAACCACCCAAATTTAAAGCCGTGATCGATTATGTTGCGATATTTTACCCAGAAGCCAAAGACGTCAAACTTATTCAGTACAATGAAGATCAATGGTCTGCAAAACTCGGCCTAGCACACATATGGAACAAAAAGTGGCTGAGTACTATGGAGCTGCTCTGGGACTCTGGGATTAATAATCCTGCATCCACCCTTAACCCAAGTGATGGTTATCAAGGTATTGGTCTAGGCAGTATGTACAGATATAACGCTCAGTTCGATATTGCAGCAGGTCTATATTATTTGCGTTTTAATAAATCCAAAACATCTTCCGACTCAAACCCACTGGCAAACATTACAGGACTTTCAGCGCTGAATGATAATGATGCATGGATCTTTGGTCTCAAATTTGCGCATCATTTTTAAAGGCTTTAGCTAAAATCAGACATAAAAAAACGAGCCGAAGCTCGTTTTTTTATGTGTTGATTACCAGTGGTAACTTACACCCAATTTTGCAACTGGCATCCACTCATATTTATCATCGTTACGGATTTTGTTTTCTTCAGCAGCTAAATCTCTGTCAAAATCAGCGCCATTCACGTTTACAAAGTTACCTTTCGACGTTAAGTTTACAGATGGGTTGCCTGTATAGTAAGCACCTACTTCACCAAATACACCCCAGTTTTGATTAATCTTAGGTGCTAAACCTAAACCAACATAGGGAGCAATATTATTTTCGTAACCCATTTTTCCTGAAACTTCACCATTAAAGTTATAGTTGTTACCATTTACTTTAATCGTACCATCACTTGAGCGCTTCTTCAGGTCGTACTCAGAATCGACATAACCTACACCAGCAGCAACATATAAACCTTGAGCCCAACGATTTGTACTTGTACCCCATGGACGAACTTCAGCATTTAAATAAGCTAACTTATTGTCCATATCCGCATCGTATTTTGTACCATTAATTGATACATCATCAGTCCATGAAATGTCACCGCCATTGTAACCTAAAGCTAAACCAACATATGGGTTAGCTGTCCACAACAAAGCACCGCCATAACCTGTTGTACCAACTTCAGCACGAACACCAGTAGGAATTAATTTATTTTGGTCAAAAGCATAACCATCTTTTACGACTGCATCATCAGCAAAAGCTGTACCTGCGACTGCTGACATTGCTGCTGCGATTGCAACTAAACGTAATGATTTCATGTTTTTTCTCCTCCAATTAAAGATTTTTTACATCATTTACAATTTTTTGATGAGCCCATCTTAAAACACCCTCTGGCTGTTTTTTATTCTAGATTTGGGCTGTTTTTGTTATTTTTTGATACATTTTAGGTTTTATTGTTGTTGTATATCGCAATTCTTTACTTAACGCCTCTACTCAAACAGCTCTAAAAGTCTTATTTCCAATCATTCATTATTATTTCCGATCCTATGATGTTTTTTCATCTATTCTCTGCACAATTTAGTGTAAAATCAGGAAAATTTTTTTTCTGGAAGGAAGATCATGTCTCAGCTTTCAACAATTATTGAACAAGCGTTTGAAGACCGTGCGAATTTTACAGCAGCGGACTGTTCTGCTGAAGTTCGTGCAGCAGTTGAAGAAGTCATTGCTGGTTTAGATAACGGGACATTACGTGTTGCTGAAAAAATTGATGGTGAGTGGGTTGTTCATCAATGGGTGAAAAAAGCTGTGCTTTTATCATTCAAACTAAATGACAACAAACCAATTGAGTCATGTGACCTTCAATTCTACGACAAAGTAGATACTAAATTTACAGGTTGGACTGAAGAACAGTTTAAAGCGGCTGGCGTACGTGTTGTTCCTCCTGCGGTTGCACGTAAAGGTTCTTTCCAAGCGAAAAATGTGGTGTTAATGCCTTCTTATGTGAACATTGGTGCATATGTTGACGAAGGTACCATGGTTGACACATGGGCAACTGTTGGTTCATGTGCTCAAATTGGTAAAAACGTTCACTTATCTGGTGGTGTAGGAATTGGTGGTGTTCTTGAGCCACTTCAAGCCAACCCAACGATTATTGAAGACAACTGCTTCATCGGTGCACGTTCTGAAATCGTAGAAGGCGTGATCGTAGAAGAAGGTTCTGTAATTTCTATGGGCGTGTTCATTGGTCAATCGACTAAGATTTTTGACCGTGCAACTGGCGAAATTCACTATGGTCGTGTACCAGCAGGTTCTGTTGTAGTTGCAGGTAGCTTACCTTCTAAATGCGGTACTTACAGCCTGTATGCTGCAATCATCGTGAAAAAAGTAGATGCACAAACACGTTCTAAAACGAGCTTGAACGATTTACTACGCGACGAATAATTTTTAGTTGTCGTACGGAACTCAAGTTCCTCATCTCTACGGTTAAGACTAGCCGTAGAGATTTTTGTTTTTCTAACCTGTGGTTTAATTTTGCTATGAATACGCTTCGATCTTCTGCTATCCCTGTTTCTGATCCTTCTGCGGGTCTACGTATCACGGAGATCTTTTATTCTTTGCAAGGAGAAGCCAACACCTCAGGACTGCCAACAGTTTTTATTCGTTTAACGGGTTGTCCACTACGTTGTACCTACTGCGATACGACCTATTCGTTTGAAGGTGGCGAACGCCAATCTTTAGATCAGATTATTCAAACCACGCTTGATTTTAAAACCCCTTATGTCTGCGTGACAGGTGGTGAACCCCTTGCACAGCCCAATGCATTACCTCTAATGCAACGTATTGCTGACCTCGGCTGTGAAGTCTCTTTAGAAACCAGTGGTGCTTTAGATGTGTCTAAGGTTGACCCACGTGTTTCAAAAGTATTAGATTTGAAGACTCCAACTTCAGGTGAAGTTGCACGAAATTTGCTTTCGAATCTCGACCATTTAACCCAGCACGACCAAATCAAATTTGTAATTTGTAACCGTGAGGATTATGAGTGGTCAAAACAGCAAGTTGAAGACTATAAACTCAATGAAAAAGTCAGCACAGTATGGTTCTCTCCTGCTTTTGCCGTTGAGAAAGGTGCTGCTCGTTTACCTCAACTTGCGCGTGACTTAGCGCAATGGATATTAGAAGACCATCTCCCTGTTTGCTTCCAACTCCAACTCCACAAGTTGCTTTGGAATGACGAAACTGGTCGCTAATACATTGCCTATTCATCTTTAATTTATATTTGGAGAAATTTGTATGCGCCCTCGTGCCATAGTTTTGTTATCTGGCGGTTTAGACTCAACAACTTGTTTAGCATGGGCGCAAGCACAGTATGACTGTACAGCGCTCAGCTTTATGTATGGTCAACGCTCAACCACTGAGCTCGATGCCGCACGCGAACTGACAAAAAAAGCAGGCGTAGAACATCGTGTCATTAATATCGACTTAGGTAATTTGGGCGGTTCTGCGTTAACAGACCATAGCATTGATGTTCCAGATCATGAACAAGTCGGTATTCCTGTAACTTATGTTCCAGCACGTAACACGATTTTCTTATCTTATGCCCTAGCAGCAGCAGAAGTTTTAGATGCCGAAGCCATTGTGATTGGTATTAATGCTGTTGATTATTCAGGGTATCCTGACTGTCGACCTGAATTTATTGAGGCATTTGCCAACATGGCTCGCCTTGCAACCAAGGTTGGCGTTGAAGGAAAACCTCTTAAATTTGAAACACCTCTGTTACATTTATCCAAAGCAAATATTATTCGCTTAGGTATAGAACATGGCGTAGACTATAGTCAAACGGTGTCTTGCTACCAAGCAGATGACCAAGGACGTGCTTGTGGGAAATGCGACAGCTGCCGCCTTCGTAAAGAAGGTTTTGCAGATGCTGGCGTAACAGACCCAACGCGTTATATACCGTAACGACAAGGTACAGTTTATGAAAAATTTAAAATCAAACATTTTGCTTTCTACATTGGTGTCTGCAGCTGCATTGTTCGCTACAGCTTCAAATGCTGCTGAATCGAACAAATTACAAGAAGCGTATAAAAGCAGCAATGTAAAATCGGCATTAATTAATGTTTGTAAAGAAGAAACTGCAAAAAGCAAAAAGCTTAGCGCAGCAGAAGTAAGCAAATACTGTACTTGTGCAGTTGAAGCTGATGGTAAGTTGACCAATGCACAAAAATGGGAAATCCAAAGTGCGATCAACCAAAAGAAAAGCCCGTCTACTTTAGCTTTTGTACAAAAGCAAAATAACGACTTACAAACATGTTTCGGTCCACAGTTAACAGGTAAATTAAAATCTTTAACTGAAGAAGCCATGAAAGCTGCTCCGAAAAAATAATTCACTGAATGTGAATGAAGCCTGCTCTATGCAGGCTTTTTTATATGTTCAAAATAGATAGAACCTGAAAATATGCTCACCCAATGGAATACACGCGCCCAAAATCGCAAATTTGTTGCGTCATATAGTGGTGGAAAAGACAGCAGCCTTGCTTTATACCAAGCGATGCAAATGGGTGAACCTGTTGCGTTGATTGTCATGTTAGAAGAGCAAGGTCTGAAGTCACGCTCACATGGGATGTCCCTCGAAATTATTCATGCGCAGGCAAAAGCAATTGAGCTTCCCATCTACAGTGCCTCTGCGACATGGCAAGACTATGAAAACCAGTTCATTCAACTGTTACGAAAAGCTCAAGCTCTTGGAGCAGAAAGTTTAGTCACAGGTGATATTGATTTAATGGCACATGCCGAATGGAATCATTCCGTGTGTGATAAAAGTAAGCTCAGTTTATGTATGCCACTATGGCAACGTCCACGTTCAGACATTGTGCATGAGTTTATTCAGCTTGGTTTTCAAAGCATCATCGTTACTGTCAACTTAAACTTAGGCATGGCAGTTGAAGACTTAGGTCAGGTGCTTAGCCTTGAATATGTCGATGAACTGGTTGCAAGAGGCATTGATCCATGCGGTGAAGCAGGTGAATTCCACACTACGGTGATTGATGGCCCGATTTTCAAACATCCACTTTCGGTCGTTAAAGGTGATATTCTGTATCACGAAAATTATGCCTTTTTACCACTTGAATTAGAAAAACGCGACATTTAAGGATAGAACATGACTGATACCATCCAACTTCCAAATCAGAACTTTCCAGCCACAACGGGTGAAGTGAACTTAACTGAAGTGCCGACTGAGTGGCTGATTGTGTATTTTTACCCGAAAGATTCAACGCCTGGTTGCACAACTCAAGCTGTTGGTTTTTCATGTTTAAAAGATCAGTTTGATGCCTTACAAACCACAATCATTGGTGTTTCACGTGACTCGGTTAAAGCACACCAGAATTTTACGGAAAAGCAGGCCTTAACCATTAATTTAATCAGTGACAAAGACGAAGTGCTGTGTAAACACTTTGATGTGATTAAAGAAAAAAATATGTATGGTAAAAAAGTGATGGGTATTGAGCGCTCAACTTTTATTTTCCATAACGGTAAGCTGGTTAAAGAGTATCGTAAGGTAAAAGCTGCGGGACATGCTGAACAAGTTTTAGAAGACTTAAAAGCATTACAAGCTTAATGTACATCAGCCCGCAAATGCGGGCTTTGTTTTTTTGTGATTTTTTTAATTTATAGTTTTTTATTGCACACGCTTTTCATTTCACAAGCAGTGAAATGGCGATTCCCCACATCACCAGAGCAATGATCGCATCTAGCACATTCCACGCTTTCGGATTTGCAAAAATGGGGATAAGCACACGAGCACCATAGCCCAAAGCAAAGAAAAACAACCAAGATGCACACACAGCCCCTAAAGCAAAGTACGCAGGTTGCTCAAACTGAGTTGAAATAGAACCCAGTAAAATAACCGTATCTAAATACACATGCGGATTAAGCCAAGTCAGTGCCAGACACAGCAAAATAATATTCACTAGATGATGCTTTTCAATGGGACTTGCCTCCAAGCCCTGCTGTGATTTAAATGCCCGTAGCAAATGTTGAAATCCATAACAAAATAAAAAAAGTGCCCCTGCCCATTTGGCAAACTGAATAATTTCAGGATAGTGCTGAAGCACTTTTGAAAAACCTGAAACGCCCAAGACAATTAGAATCGAATCCGACAATGCACAGACAAAACATACCCAAAAAACAAACTGCTTTTTAAGCCCCTGTTTTAGCACGAATGCATTTTGAGCCCCAATAGCAATAATAAGGCTCATCCCAACTGCAACCCCTTGTACATATGTACTTAACATTTTGACCTTTCAACTTAATTTATGATGTCAGGATTATCTTTCATTTTTAGTTAAATTAAGTATTATTTAGAAAATATCAATATAACTAAAATACTTTTAGTTTAAAGTGAGTCCAGATATGCTGAATCATAAACAATGCGACGCATTTTTAGCTGTAGCAGAAACAGGAAGTTTTGACCTTGCTGCTGAACGCCTATGCATTACTGCTTCAGCCGTCACTTTACGCGTACAAAGCCTAGAAAAAAGTTTGGGGCATTTACTGATTGTGCGGGAAAGACCTTGCCGCCCGACACAAGCAGGTCAATCGCTGCTACATTATTTGCAACATAGCCGACTGTTAGAGCAAAGTTTCATTCAGAACCTCACGGGTCATATGAACACCTCTGCTTTTTATCAAATCAACATTGCAACCAATGCCGACTCCTTAGCGACATGGCTGTTGCCCTTGCTACAGTCAACATTAATTGAACAAAAGATCGTGGTGCATTTTCAGGTCGATGACCAATCACAAACCCATCACTTACTTGAAGCCGGTTTGGTGAATGCCTGCGTGACAGATGAATCACAAGCCATGAAAGGCTGTGTAGCCGAATACATTGGCGATATGAATTATCGTTTTGTCGCCACGCCAAGTTTTGCACAGCAATGGTTTAAACAAGGCGTTAACCGAGAGTCTTTGCGTGCCGCCCCTGCCCTGATCTTTAATGCAAAAGATCAACTCCACACGGCGTATATCCAACAAAAGTTCGGACTCAATCTGACTCAATATCCACATCACTTTATTCCGTCTTCCAGTGCATTTTTTGATGCAGTTACGATGGGACTTGGCTACGGTTGGTTGCCCTATTACCAAGCCAAACCGCGTTTGCAGGATGGCTCATTGGTTGAGGTAGATCCTCAACTCAATATTGATTTACCTTTGTATTGGCATCATTGGAAACAGCAGTCGATGCAGTTAAATCTGCTAACAGATCTCTTGATTGAACAGGCTCACGCAGCGATGAATTAAACAAGACCTGAATATAGGTCTTTGAGATCATGGAACCTCTATTGCACTTTCCACTGCCCTGACAGTTGAATATTCACTTTTTCGCCTACACCTCCAATGGCTTTTTTCATGCCAAAGTCACTTCGGTTAATCACGGCAGAGGACTGGACATCCAGTAGATTGGCATTATTGGCACTCGGTTTTAGTGTGGTGCTAAAGCTAACAGGCTTGGTAATGCCGCGAAGTGTTAAGTTTCCAACAATATTATATTGACCATCACCTAAATCTTTAAAACTGGTACTTTTAAAGCTAGCAGTTTTGTACTTGGATGCATAAAACAAATCTTCACCCAAAATCATATTTTTCAGTGAAGGTTTACTTAAGCTTAGGCTATTTACATCCATGACAAAATGCGTCGAAGCACGCTGTGGTGCTTTAGCATCAAACTGCATACTGGATTGCACCCGATTAAACTTAGCTCTTACAACGGTTACACCCAAGGATCTAATTTCAAAACCTACATTACTCTGAGGTGTCAAAGTCCATGACTGGGCTTTCACTTGAGTGCTGAATGCAAATGTAACACCTGCAATCATCAAAGCATTTTTAATGACCGCATGAATTGCAATCTGTTTCGTCTGTTGTTCTCTATCCATTGAACTCGATCCTCGTCGAAATATTTTTATTCGACTGAGAACCTTAGTCTAAATTAGATAAGTCCTGAGTTAAAAATTTGTGTTGCAACTGTTTATATATTTCACTTTGTTGGAATTTATGTAAAAAATCACTGGTTCCCAATGGAAACGCCTGCTCTAAAATATCACCTCGATAATAAGCCTCACGAACAGGTGTTGCAGACATCGCGTCTTGTAGACTATCGAGCTCAACCATTTGCCACTCAGGAAAAAGCTGTAAATAATATGAGGAATCATCTTTAAAATGGCCAATCAGTCCAACCTTCGCCTCAGGTGTGACTACATGATTCACTAATTTTTTTACCAATTGCACCCATTTAACATCATTATAAACATCAATTACATGTACAAAGTGAATCCGTTTTTGATGTGCTTCTGAAAAGTTCGATAAAATCATTTCTTCACGTTCAGATGCTAAAAATGGATTTTTCGTATTTCGTTCATTTTGCGCAGAGCCTAAAGCCAAAATGACATTTTCACTTTGCTCTAAAGCAATCTTAATGGTTTGCATATGCGCCAAGTGAAATGGCTGGAAGCGACCAATGAATACGAGATAATCAAATGTATATGGCATAAATCTTTTACTTTTTTATGAACTGGTCAGTTGTGTCGATCATAAAATTATGCGACATAATGAGCCCATAAAATTAAACCAAACTTTCTAGCAAGGATAGTACGATGACACTGAGCTGTATTCAACAACCTCATCAACATTTGAATGCAAAATTAGACAATGGCGTACTGACATTAGCCATTCACCGTCCTGAAGCAAAGAATGCGTTGTATGGCGAACTTTATTTATGGATCGCAAAAGCTTTAGATGAAGCAGATCTAGACAATAGCGTTCGTGCTGTCATTCTTCGTGGTGAAGACGCCGACTTTACCGCAGGCAACGACATGCAAGATTTTATGAAATCTGCGGCGCAAAAAGGTCAAGCACCTGCGGCTGAAGGCCCTCCATTTATTTTACTTAAATCTGCGGCAAAATTTTCTAAACCGTTGATTGCTGCTGTACGTGGTGTGGCGATTGGTATTGGGGTAACAATCCTATTACATTGTGACTTGGTTTATAGCGACAACACTGCCCTATTCCAGATTCCATTTGTTAGCCTTGGTTTATCTCCAGAAGGTGCTTCAAGCAAACTATTGGTAGAACAAGCAGGTTATCACAAAGCTGCTGAATTACTGCTGACCGCTCAGAAGTTTGATAGTGCAACTGCAGTTGCTGCAAACCTTGTCAACAGTATTGAAGATGATGTCTATGCAGCAGCAGCTAAAAAAGCGGCACAATTGTCTGCTTTACCGTTAGCCTCTTTAGTGCAGTCTAAAGCTTTGATGAAGCACAATGTAAATGAAATTGTGGCTTGGATTGATCATGAAGCTGAAATTTTCATGGATCGTGTCGGCTCTCCAGAAATGATGGAAGCCGTATCAGCATTTATGCAAAAGCGTAAACCTGATTTCACCCAGTTCAACTAATCCTTCATCGTTGAATCACTAAAAACCACTGTGTTTCATATTACACAGTGGTTTTTTTATTTTCCGTCCCAACATATTTAAGAACCCATTCGGAAAAACTACTTATGTCGAACACTACAGAAAAAAAGCGTTACTTTGAGCCAGCGCCACAAGACATCGATGTTGAAAATTTTAAGAAAGTCATCCAAAGCCGCCGCTCAGTTCGCAAATTTACCAAGAAAGAAATTCCAACCGAAGTACTTGATGACTGTTTAGATTTGGCCCTACTTGCACCAAACTCATCTAATCTACAGCCTTGGACTTTTTATGTGGTGCAGAACCCGACCAAGAAAAAACAACTGGTCAAAGCTTGCCTAAATCAGCTAGCAGCAAAAACAGCATCCGAACTGATCGTGTGTGTCGCGCGTACAGACCGTAATGATGAAATGGCAAAACGCAACATTACAGAGTTCCCTTTTCCTGAAGCGCCTGCGGCTGTACAGAAATATTATAAGTTCATTCCTTATAACTATAAGACAGGTTACTTAAATGCATTGTGTAACTTTAAGAAAGTGGCTTTCAAAATTGCACGTAGCTTAGACAAACAACTGCCTGTAACTGCATTTAATCAAGCCGATGCAAAACTTTGGGCAAGTAAAACCACAGCTTTAGCATGTGAGAATCTAGTGCTAGCTTTACGGGCTTATGGTTTTGATAGTTGTATGATGGAAGGTTTTGATGAGCCTTTGGTACGTAAACTATTAAATCTAAATGATCAGCAATACCCCGTGATGGTGATTGGTGCAGGTGAGCGTGCAGAAGATGGTGTGTTTTTCCCGCAGTATCGTTTTGATCGTGAGTTATTTATTCAGAAGGTTTAATATTAGTTTTCTCAATGGAATCCTTTCATTAAAGTTTTAATTTCAGGATTAACCTTCGGTTCGACCTACTTTTCTTTCGGGAAAAGTAGGCAAAACCATTGTCATTCGCAAAACTCGTTCTATTCCGCCGTTTATCAATTTAGTCGCAGAAACTTTATCTGATCAATTAAGTCCTGCCTCAAACAGTTGCGAATGCCGTTAACGCGTATCAAATATATTTTTAGATTCATCATTAAAGTACATCGACCATCTGAATAAACTCAAAAGCTGGCTCTTCATAGGGATGGCTTAATGTTAAAGCCTTTGCCACAGCAGAGGCTTTCTCCTCTGGAACAATGGTTTCCACCCGCCACTCTGGAATTTTCTCCAAAGTATCCAGCTCACCGATAAAGGGATTTGCACTTTTTACAGGTTTAAACTGGCCTGTACCTAGAACCTGCCATGCGCAATGTTCATAGTTTCCTATACCACCTGCCCCCGCTTCAAAAATCGCAAGTTTTGTGGTTTCAAGGTGAGATTCAGGAACATAGTAGATGAGTTTGAGCATTGGATTTTTCGAATATTGAGATATGATCGATCATTATAAATTTAAATGATCCCATTAATCGAAAGTGAATATCATCTTATTCTACTCACATCTGCAACGCATAACCCAAAATCAAAAAGATCAATTGCAAGCTTAAAATCACAGCAAACAACTTCCATCCTTTTTTACGCAACGCAGACTTATCGACTGCTTCATAGGTAACTGTTTTTATCATGTCATCACCTCATATATGAGTGTTGATACTAAGTTGGTTTAGTGATCTATCTTTCTTCTACTTTGCATGATATTTGTGCATTTATGACACAATATCACCTTTGCATAAAGATAAAAGCAAAATCTAAACCAACTTCAGTAGGGAGAAACAAAAAATGATTCAATAAAAAAAGCCACCCGAAGGTGGCTAATTTTATCAGATCAATAAGCACTCAGCTAAACGAATAATTGTTTTGTTTTATCAATGCGTTTATCCAAATAATCGACTACATCTTTAATGACCACTTTTTGCATAGCAGAAATAAATGTACTCATATAATCATAATCTGGAGTACCATCTGATTTAACAGGAAGTTGAATATACGTATTTTTAAGCTCAATTTTAGTAGCTTTAGAATTATACGTATATTTTTGTAAAATTACCTTTTTAATAGAACCCATAAAAAATTGGGCTGTTAATTTATTTAGATAATCAGATTGCAAAACACTTGTTGCTCCATGCCCATCTTTTAAATAAAATGGTGTATCCAAATAAACTGTATTTTGATTATTAGAATGAATTAAAATAGTCGATTTACTCAATTTATTATTAAGCACATCATCTTTTAAGTGTCTATATTCAATAATCCCATTATTTACTGTTGCTTGACCATAAAAAGGATATTTTTTCTCATCAGAAATAGTTAAAGAATCTAAATGTAAAGGATTTAGTTCAGAAATACTTTTCTGCCAGATCAATACATCTTCCATTCTAAACGCTTTCCATACAACTCCACCCAAGCTTTCTAAAACATTTTTTTCATTAAAATCAAGGGTATAACTTGACAGGCCTGTTGTTTGCAGGTATAATTCGAGGGTAGCGAGGCGTTCTGTTTCGAGGGTAGCGAGGCGTTCTGTTTCGAGGGTAGCGAGGCGTTCTGTTTCGAGGGTAGCGAGGCGTTCTGTTTCGAGGGTAGCAACAAATTTTTCGATATAATCGAATGCAATTTCCTTATTCACTGTTGGAAGTTGTATTTTTATTTCTGGTGCATCAGACGCATAAAAATTTCTTGAATAATCAAATCTACCTGAAATTACTTTTTGAATCAGTGGTGCTATATACAATAACACATATTTTGAATATTTCTGTTCACTACTGGCTAAAACAGCAACATGGTCATCAGCTCCATAATTAAAACTACGATAAAAAACTGAACCGAACATATCAATAGTCAAACTATTCGCTGGAAAAATCTCAATATCATTACCAACATAACTTGATAATCCTTGGCGAATTCAAACATGAGGTGCGACAGTTTGAAAAGTCTTATGATAATCAACAAGCTGAGCAAATTTCTCTAATGGTGTAAGCCAATCTAACGCTTTTCTAGGACGAGTATTCAGTGACATGGCAA
>NZ_JACBEZ010000033.1:0-37630 GCF_013391465.1 Acinetobacter sp. SwsAc2
TGCCATGTCACTGAATACTCGTCCTAGAAAAGCGTTAGATTGGCTTACACCATTAGAGAAATTTGCTCAGCTTGTTGATTATCATAAGACTTTTCAAACTGTCGCACCTCATGTTTGAATTCGCCCTCTTATCTTGCAAAAGAGAGAGCTTCTAAAATTAATATCTTAGAGTTTTTAATTGATCTTCAAAATGTCAGATTTATTTCATTATCTAGTGAGGTAAAACTTTGAGTTTCTATCAAATTAGTCTCGGCTTTTTCCATGGTTTTTAAAAAAATGAGAGCTTCTCTCATATCATCTGCTGTTCGCAAAAATGAGATAGCGAAAAAAATATGAGCTGCACCAATAAGATTATTCAACCATTGGACATTAAAAAATTGAATTTTTCCTAAGAAAGTAAAAACTGCAATAGTGATAAATATTGCATAAAGAAAATAGTTTAAACAAGATAAAAACCTACTGGCCCCTCTCTTATTTGAGAACTGAAACCTTGATGTGTTTTTGTTTACAGCAATAAAACGATTTCCCCAATAGTAATGATCCTTAATTTTGTCAAAATTAATGAGATCTTTCTCATGTAGGGTTATCAAATAATCTAGTAAATCTGCATTCATCTCAAGTGAACGAGCAATATTCTGTGCTGCTTTATCTTTTAGTAGTTTGGGAGTATTGCTTGAACTATTTTGATGAAAATTTGCAAAATATTCCTTAAAATTTTCTAACTCATCTTTAAATTTTTTACGTTTATGTTCATTGATCGCATGCAGTGTTTTAGGAATTGAGAAAATAGCGATAATAAGCGCAATAAGAGCTGCTATAGGATTGATGATTTCCATTTTTATTATTCAAAAATTATGATGTTTTTATTATATAAAAAAGTCTCGATAAATCGAGACTTTTCAATAAATTCAAAGATTAAAAATTCTATTCTCTTGATAAAAGTGTATTCCATAAAAGAATAATTAAATCGTCACAGTCGCTCCTAAAGCTTGAATAAACTGTGCCATCCAAGCAGGGTGTGCAGGCCAAGCAGGTGCTGTGATCAAGTGCCCATCGGTTACAGCTTCTGTCACTTCAATGTCCGCATAAGTCCCGCCTGCTAGTTTCACCTCGGCTGCGCATGCAGGGTAAGCTGAACAAGTACGGCCTTTGAGTACATCGGCTGCCGCAAGAATCTGAGCGCCATGACAAACTGCTGCAATAGGTTTTTTTACAGCATCAAACTCACGTACGATCTCAAGGATACGTTCATTCATACGTAAATATTCGGGCGCGCGACCACCGGGAATGACTAAACCGACATAGTCCGCAGTGTGTACGGCTTCAAAGTTGTAATTGATGGCAAAGTTATGACCGCGTTTTTCACTATAGGTCTGCTCGCCTTCAAAGTCATGAATGGCTGTGGCGATGCTTTCACCTTCATTTTTATCGGGGCAGACTGCGTGTACGGTATAACCGAGACCTGTTAAAAACTGAAAAGGCACCATAGTTTCATAGTCCTCGGCATAGTCACCCACGAGCATTAAAATTTGTTTAGACATCTTTAAACCCTCTTTATTGTTTGTGCATATTTATGTTCAATTTTAATCTAAATTAGCACAGTTCAGATGTCATTTTTAAGTCATTCAGTGCTCTTTAGTCGTATAGCTGAGGTCATTTTTATAAAAAAGCCCTAAGTAATTGAGGCACTTAAACTGTATAGAAAAGCATGACAAATCAATCAGTTTACATATTCATTGATATGAAATTTACTATGCTTAGGTGTTAATAGTCCAATGTGCAGGCTTTGCCCTGATATTCATAACGGTTGACATCATATTTTTGACCATTCCAGCGGTAAACAGCAAAACAAAATCCGGGGCCACCATTTTCAATATCTCGCCAGCCGTCTTTTCCTTTGGTTTTTAGAAAAGTAGGGATGCCCATATTTTCAAAAATGAGTTTCCAATTTCCAGTTTTTTGCTGAGCAACGATGTGGTAACCAACACCTGTGTTGCCATAGCACATGGTGCTGTAGTCTGAAATGACCGCGTCTTTTAGCCCGTCACCATTTAAGTCTTTGTATGTGGTGATTTCACCTGTGTCGCAACTGCCTTCCCAGCCATGTTTGGTTTTTGCAAAGCCAGCGGCTTTAAATATTTGGCTAGCTTCTTTAGCTGGAACATTGGGTTTGGTTTCTGCAAATGTTGTGGTGCTGAGGAAGGCAAGGATAGTAAGTGTGAGGATGACTGTTTTCATATTGTCCTTTATTTTTTGAAAATACTGACTGTTTTAAAGTATTAGAATGTGGTTAGTGTAGTGGGTTTTGAGGAGTTAGCTAGGTAGTTTTATCTCTCCATTAATGCTCCTTCTCCCAATGAGAGAGGGTTAGGGAGGAGGAATTTAGCAGTCACGCATGAAAAAAGAGTTTGAAAGATGAATTTATCATAAGTCTTTGAATTTGATTGTTAATTGTTTTTTAGATAGTCATATTTAATATTAATAAATACCTTTAGGAAATATTTGTTGAGCATTGGTTTGAGTAATAAAATTATAAAAATTTTCCTCTTCTTCTGTCATAAAATTTAGATCTAGAGGTGTGTTTAAAAGGTTTCTTGAAAAGACATCTTTTATAATAGGAATGTCCTGATAACTTTTATAAATTATGAGGACATCAAGGTCAGCCCAATTGTCAGTATATAAGTAGGAGCCGAATAAATAGATATTACAATCAATTTCTAATATTTTAACCTCACTGAGTAAATTGGTAATTTCAAGCATTTATGACTTTGGATTTACTAAAAAAGAAAAAAGACTTGCCCAAAGACCAATTTGGACTTCTTGACCATTGTATTGATAGTCTTTAAAGCGACCATTTGGATCTGCAACTAATATGTAGTCAAAAGGAGCATATAATTCATACATTTCATTGATCCTTTCTTGAGTTACAGCATATTCATTTATAAATACAAAAGTTATAGATCTGCCTTTATGTCGTTGGACAATAAATTTTCTATTGGAAGCAAGTTGAAAACTTTTGACATTATAATTATTACTAAGATTTTTAATTATGTATTCTGAATCTTTATTAATAAAATTTGAATAAGTGGTAGTTGAATCATTTAGAAGCCTAAATAAATCTCCACCAGTGCCAAAACTAATATTATGTTGCTTTAAAAGGCGAATTGCCTCTTCATCTAAAAAGTAGTTTTTCTTGTTGCATAGTAAGAAATTAAAATTATAAGTATTTAACAAGGTTTGTAGCAGTCTGCCTGAAAGCTTTTCACTGAAATTTGAAAGAGATAAAAGTTCAGGCCGATTATCTTTAGTTGTTATTTTAAGGAGGTTTCCTTCTTTTGTAACATTTTCGACTTTTTCATGAACTCTTAAGCTGTCTAACCAAGTCATTATTTAATCCTTAAAAATTTCTACTATATTTGGGGGGAATCTTCTATTTGGTAAGTAACCTGATTCATGACATGATTTGAAGTCTGTTACATGGTCTTCATATTGATGAAATAAGTCGCGTTCTTCTTCAGTCGCAAGTAAGATATTTTCAGAACATATATCTCTGATTTTTTGATGATTTGGTAACATTATTTCTTTAACCTTTTTCCGCCATTCTTCTGTTGCATTACCTTCTAAGTCATAGAATGCATCGTTATTATCATGTGGACCATATTCTATGAAAATCTGATGATTGCGATCCCAAATAGGTTTAAGTTGATTATAAAGACGAGCTCTTCGAGCAGTTCTTCTATTTTGGAATTTTTTATAACCTAAAATAATTAACGGTAAAATTATTGCACCCGCAATAAATAATATTATACCTATGAGCCAACCACTTAGACCCACATTAGCAATATGCTCTTCTGTTAAAATCTTATCCATATAAAAACCCCGCATTAAGCGAGGTTTTTATAGCATGAAATTAATTAATTAGCGAATAAATCAACCAATCAATTTCTTCATCAATTCATTGACTTGCGCAGGGTTGGCTTTACCCTTAGACGCTTTCATCACTTGACCAACAAGACCATTGAAAGCTTTCTCTTTACCAGATTTAAACTCTTCAACCATTTTCTCGTTGGCAGCAAGCACTTCTTTAATAATCGCTTCAATCGCACCTGTATCAGTTTCCTGTTTCAAGCCTTTTTCCGCAATAATTTCGTCCGCAGTTTTGCCTTCATCCCACATAAAGCCGAATACTTGCTTCGCAATCTTGCCGCTAATGGTGTTATCCACGATACGCGCAACCATGCCACCCAGTTTTTCAGCCGAAACAGGAGAGTCTGCTAGTTCTAAACCTGCTTTGTTTAAAGCACCAGAGAACTCGCCCATCACCCAGTTTGCAGACACTTTACCTTGTGCAGCGCCGCCAGCAGCAGCCACAACCACTTCATAAAAGTCCGACATTTCACGGGTCAGCGTCAACACATGCGCATCGTACTCAGTGACACCAAAGTCCGCTACGAAACGCTCACGACGCGCCGCAGGAAGTTCAGGCAATGCAGCACGAGCAGTTTCAATTTGCGCATCTGAAATAATCACAGGTAACAAGTCAGGGTCTGGGAAGTAGCGGTAGTCGTTCGCTTCTTCTTTCGAACGCATTGAACGTGTTTCCATCTTCACAGGGTCGAATAGACGCGTTTCTTGGTCAATCGTGCCATCCCATTCCAAAATTTCCATTTGGCGTTCAATTTCAACATTGATCGCTTGTTCAATGAAACGGAATGAGTTGAGGTTTTTCAACTCGCAACGTGTACCGAACGGTTGACCCGGACGACGTAACGACACGTTACAGTCAGCACGGAATGAACCTTCCGCCATGTTACCGTCAGAAATACCCAACCAACGCACTAAAGTGTGAATCGACTTGATATAAGCCACCGCTTCTTCAACCGAACGCATATCGGGTTCAGACACGATTTCAAGTAACGGTGTACCTGCACGGTTTAAGTCGATGCCTGACATACCTTCAAACTGGTCATGGATCGATTTACCTGCATCTTCTTCAAGGTGAGCACGCGTTACGCCAATGCGCTTTACCGTACCATCTTCAAGTTGAATGTCGATATGACCCAAGCCCACAATCGGGTTGTCCATCTGGCTAATTTGGTAGCCTTTTGGAGAGTCAGGGTAGAAGTAGTTTTTACGGGCAAACACAGACGCTTGGTCAATGTAAGCATCAATACCCAAACCAAAGCGAATGGCTAAATCGACCACTTCTTTGTTTAATACAGGCAGTACACCTGGCATTGCCAAGTCAACTAGGCTAGCTTGGGTGTTTGGGTCTTGACCAAATTCAGTCGAAGAACCTGAGAAGATTTTAGATTGGGTCGCAAGCTGAGTATGAATCTCGATCCCAATAACGACTTCCCAACCATCAATCAATAATGATTTTGGTTTCTTTTGAGCTTGAGCCATTATGCATTCTCCTCAGCAATTGCCGCACGTTTCGTATGCCAATCCGTCGCTAGTTGGTACTGATGTACCACAGACAACAGTTGAGATTCTGACCAATAGTTACCAATCAGCTGTAAGCCCACAGGTAAGTTGTCTTTGTCAAAACCAACAGGTGCGTTAATCGCAGGAAGACCTGCAAGGTTAACCGCGATGGTGTAAATGTCACCCAAGTACATTTCAACTGGAGACAGGTTCGCACCAATTTTATAAGCCGTGGTTGGCGCAGCAGGTGCAGCAATCACATCAACCGATTCAAACGCTTTTAAGAAATCTTGTTGAATCAGACGACGGACTTTTTGAGCTTTCACATAGTAAGCATCGTAGTAACCCGCAGACAACGCATATGTACCAATCAAGATACGACGTTGCACTTCTGCACCAAAACCTTCAGAACGTGAACGTTTGTATAAGTCCATCAGGTCAACTGGGTTCTCAGCACGGTAGCCATAACGTACGCCATCGTAACGAGACAAGTTCGATGATGCTTCAGCAGGTGCAATCAAGTAATAGGTCGGAACATAAGCTTCGGTCATGTTGAGATCAATCTCAACCAAGGTCGCGCCCATTTCTTCTAACTTTTTCAATGATTCTTCAACGCGGGCTTTCACATCTGCGTCTAAACCAGCGACATTGAAGTATTGCTTTGGAATACCAATGCGTAGACCTTGAATCGCTGTGCCGTTTAGGTTCGCCACATAGTCATCAACGTCTTTTTCAATTGATGTTGAGTCTTTTGCGTCATGACCTGCCATCACATTCATGAGGTAGGCACAGTCTTCAGCCGAACGTGCCATTGGCCCGCCCTGATCCAGTGATGATGCATATGCAATCATCCCGAAGCGCGATACACGGCCATAACTTGGTTTAAGACCCGTTAAGCCACAGAACGATGCAGGTTGGCGAATTGAACCACCTGTGTCTGTACCTGTGGCAAATGGAGCAAGGTCCGCTGCAACCGCTGCCGCAGACCCACCTGAAGAACCACCTGGTACATGACCTAAGTTCCAAGGGTTTGCTGTAGCGCCGTAGAATGAATTCTCAGAGGTTGAACCCATTGCAAATTCGTCCATGTTCACTTTACCTAAAGTGACTAGACCAGCGGCTTTACCTTTCGCTACAACGGTAGCGTCGTAAGGAGAGATAAAGTTATCCAACATTTTTGAGCCCGCAGTGGTTTTAATGCCTTGGGTGCAAAAAATGTCTTTGTGTGCAATTGGCACACCTGTCAATGCGGTTGCTGTGCCTGCTTTAATTGCAACATCGGCAGCATCGGCTTGTGCAAGCGCTTGTTCTGCAGTCACGGTTACATAAGATTTAACTTGTGTATCCAGTTTTGCAATGCGCTTTAAATAATGTTCAGTCAGTTCGCGAGATGAAAATTTAGCCCCAGCTAAACCCTCAGAGAGTTCACGAATCGATAAGCGATGTAAATCTGTCATGAGAAATGTCTTTACGTTAATTTTTACAAAATAATGGTTTAACTGAATAGAAATTATTCAATCACGCGAGGAACTAGGTACAAACCGTCTTGCACTTGCGGTGCAATGGCTTGATATTCATCACGATGATTGGTTTCTGAAACCACATCTTCACGTAAGGGTTGTGGGTGATCAAATGGGCTTTTAAGCGGCTCAACACCATCGGTGTCGATGCCTTTTAAGGTTTCCATCATGCCTAAAATTTTATTTAGACTTTGAGCATATTCAGCAGATTGCGTATCATCTAGCGACAATCGAGCAAGATTGGCGATTGCTGAAACTGTTTGTGCATTTAAATCTGCAGAATGCTGTGCATCCGATGTAGACATAACATCACCTGAGTCAGTATTAAAAAATTTCAAAATATCGTGCGTTATAATAAGCGATTGACTTGTTCAAATCATCACATTTAGTTAAAGTTGCCACCTTGCGTCCACATAAAGTTTAATCGAGAACGTCTCCGTGATTCTAAAAAGACTAATTGGCTTGTTTTCGCCCGATCTAGCCATTGATTTAGGTACAGCAAATACACTTATTTATGCACCAGGACGAGGCATTATATTAAATGAACCGACAGTTGTGGCAATTCGTCACAGTGGTTCACAAAAAATCGTTGCCGCGGTAGGTCTTGATGCAAAGCAAATGCTGGGCCGTACACCTGCAAATATCTCTGCCATTCGTCCAATGAAGGATGGTGTGATTGCCGATTTTGAAGTGACCGAAACCATGCTGAACCAATTTATTGGTAAAGTACATGAAAAACGTCTGTTCCCACCTGCACCTCGTGTTGTGGTGTGTGTGCCTTGCAAATCAACTTTGGTTGAGCGTCGTGCTATTCGTGAAGCTGTATTTAATGCAGGCGCGCGTGATGTTCGTTTGATTGAAGAACCAATGGCTGCTGCAATTGGTGCGGGTATGCCCGTTGAACAAGCATGCGGCTCTATGGTGGTCGATGTTGGTGGTGGTACAACTGAAATTGCGATTATTTCGCTGCAAGGTTGTGTCTATGCTGACTCACTACGTATTGGTGGTGATGTATTTGATGAGCAAATCATTAACTACGTACGTAAAGCACATGGTTGCGTGATTGGTGAAACTACCGCTGAAATTATCAAGAAAGAAGTGGGTATGGCTTTACCAGAAGCCGATGCCAAAGCACTTGAAATTGAAGTTCGCGGCCGTAACCTTGCTGAAGGTGTGCCACGTGCGATCACTGTGACTTCGGACGAAATCACGCAAGCGATTTCTGATCCATTACAAAGTATTGTTTCAGCTGTGAAATCTGCACTTGAGCAAACGCCTCCTGAGCTGTCTTCAGACATCGCTGAGCGCGGTATAGTGTTGACAGGTGGTGGTGCATTACTACGTAACCTCGATAAACTTCTTGCACAAGAAACAGGCTTACCTGTGGTGGTTGCAGAAGATCCTCTAACTTGCGTCACTCGTGGTGGTGGTAAAGTTTTAGAATTCTTCGATAATCCAAATCACGACATGTTATTTGTAGGCTAATAAAGGAATCGGCGGGTGCAAACAAATCTGTTTTCCAGACAACCGCCATCTTTTCGCTCATTTATCATTGCAGTGATCACATGCTTGGTCGTGCTGTTTTTTAACTGGCGCATGCCGCATGTGATTCAACCTGCAAGAGATGTCTTGTACGCCGCTTATAATCCAATTTATGCCGTAGCAAGTTATCCCGTGTTATCGCGAGAGTGGCTGAATCAACAAACCAAGTCTGAAGCTCAATTGCGCCGTGAAAATACCGCGATGCAAGCCGAGTTATTGCAGGCGCAGGTGCGTTTACAAAAATTATCTGAATTATCTGCGGAAAATACGCGTTTACGCGGTCTGTTAGATACACCTTTGATCATTGATGGTCGTATGGAAATTGCAGAAGTCATTGGGACAGATGCCGATCCACTACGTCATATTATTGTGGTAAACCGTGGTGCCAACAGTCAGTTGAAGGTCGGGCAAACCGTGCTCGATGACAAAGGTATTATGGGACAGATAATTAATGTCTATCCGCATAGTAGTCGTGTCATGTTGCTTTCAGATAAAGAACATTCTCTTTCGGTTCGCTTAGAGCGATCTGGAATGCGTGCCATTGTTTCAGGGACTGGAGATTTGGGTCATTTGAAAATGGAATACGTGCCGACCAGTGCCGAAATCAAAGTGGGTGAAAAAGTGTATAGCTCTGGTTTAGGTGAGCATTTTCCAGCAGGTTATCTGGTGGGCACCATTTCAAAAATCAGTCGTCATAATTCAGGCGAATTTGCTCAAATTGATGTTGTTCCTGCTGCGCAGTTAGCGGGTGGGCATCATGTCGTTGTGTTATTTTCCGATTCTTTAGCGATGGAGCAACCGCATGCCGATCGCTAAACTTCGTGCTGCCAAACAGCGTGACCCTTTATTTCCGATCATTTTTTCAGTGATCATTGCTTCAGTGTTGATGGTTTATCCTTTGTCTTATGCGCTCTCTGGTTGGCGTCCACTGTTTATGATGATGGTGATGCTATTTTGGGTGCTATGCCAGCCGACATGGAGCGGGATTTGGTTTGCCTTTGCAGTTGGGATTTTTACCGATTTACTGCTCGATGCACCTTTGGGCTTAAATGCGCTTAGTTTTGTTCTGATTACTTTTGTGTCCCGTTTTTTAACGCGTGAACGTCGGATTATGACCTTTGCCAATATTTGGGTCATCACCACCTTGGCTGTGGTCGCGCATTTGTTTATTACGTGGATCGCACAAATTATGATTGGGGCACAGTTTTCCCTTGCACGTCATTGGCAACCGCTGTTGAGTAGTGTGCTTACTTTCCCTATGGTCTATTTCATCTTGAAGAAATGGCGCGTTTAATTTTAGCGTCCAGTTCGCCCCGTCGCCGCGAGCTGCTTGAACAGCTCGGTCTAGTCTTTGATATCTATAGTCCAGATATCGATGAATCTGTACAAGCAGGCGAGTCGGTAGCCGATTATGTAGAGCGATTGGCATGCGCCAAAGCAGAGGCTGTACAGCTTCAATATCCTGATGCAATTGTGATAGCTGCCGATACCAGTTTAGGGGTCGATCAAGAGATTTTAGGCAAACCTGAATCTAAGCAGCATGCATTTGAAATGTGGGAGAAAATTTCTGGGCGTAAGCATGATGTATATACTGCGGTTTGTGTCCGTACAAATACGCAAATTTCAAGTATAGTAGTTCGTACTGAAGTCGAATTTCAGCATTTAAGCCTGAATGATATGGAAGCATATTGGGCTACATCTGAACCCATTGGCAAGGCGGGAGCCTATGCTATACAAGGCATTGCAGCACGTTATATTCCACGTATAGAGGGAAGCTATAGCAATGTCGTGGGACTTCCGTTGCATGAAACGGTACAATTATTACAGGCAGTTAAGGCACTAAATTAACTGTCTCAAAAGATTTTTTATAATGTTTTGAGTTTGTTATGTCTGACGAGTTATTAATTAACGTCACGCCTATGGAATGTCGCGTCGCGTTAATTGAAAACGGCACGGTCAATGAATTATTTATTGAGCGTACGGTGAAACGTGGTTTAGTGGGCAATATTTATAAAGGTAAAGTGGTGCGTGTTCTTCCGGGAATGCAGGCTGCTTTTGTCGATATTGGACTGTCACGAACTGCTTTTTTACATATTAATGATATGGTTTGGTCACGCAATCAACCCACCCCGAATGTTTTTGAGCTCTTACAGCCAGGACAAATTCTTACTGTTCAAGTCATGAAGGACATGCTGGGCACCAAAGGAGCTCGGCTTTCAACTGATCTTTCCATTCCTTCGCGCTATTTAGTGATGATGCCTTATGGCAATCATACGGGTGTGTCTCAACGCATTGAGTCTGAAGCTGAGCGTGATCGTTTACGTTCGATGATTGAACGTATTCAAGCGGAACATAAACTTCCGGGTTCAGTGATTGTTCGTACAGCCGCTGATGGGATTGCGGAAGCTGCCATTGCGCAAGACATGGCTTATTTGGCAAAACTTTGGGAATTTATTCAGCGCAAGCAAATCAGTATTGCGGTGCCATCGTTAATTTTTGAAGAACTGCCTTTACCCCAGCGCATTATTCGCGATCTTGCGAGTGAAAAGACTGCTAAAATTTCAGTCGACTCGCGTGAAATACATGGCAAGCTCCAAGAGTTCGTAGAAGAATTTGTCCCGAATATCAAAGAACGCCTTATTCATTATCCGGGTGAGCGCCCAATTTTTGATTTGTATAATGTCGAAGAAGACATTCAAAGAGCGCTGCAGACGCGTGTTGCGTTGAAGTCTGGTGGTTATTTGATGATTGACCAGACTGAAGCTATGACCACTATTGATGTTAATACAGGCTCATATGTGGGTGGTCGCTCTTTAGAAGACACCGTGTTTAAAACCAATATGGAAGCGACACAGGTCATTGCGCGCCAGCTGAGACTACGCAATTTAGGCGGTATTATTATTATCGACTTTATTGACATGCAAGAGCAGGAACATCGAACTGAGGTCATGACTCAGTTTGAGCGGATGCTTGAGCAAGACCATGCAAAAACCAAAATTACACAGGTTTCTGAGCTTGGTTTGGTCGAAATGACACGTAAACGTACGCGTGAATCATTAGAGCACTTATTATGTGAATCTTGCCCGACCTGTCAGGGACGAGGTTATGTGAAAACAGCTGAGTCTGTATGTTACGAAATCTTTCGAGAAATCATGAGATATACACGTGCGTATCAATCTCAGACTGGCTTTACTGTCGTTGCGCATCCATCGGTGATTGACCGCTTATTAACCGCAGAAGCGCCAGCAGTCGCGGATTTAGAGCATTTCATTGGTCGTGTGATTAAATTTCAGGTGGAAAATTTATATACGCAAGAGCAATACGATATCATTCTGAGCTGAAATTGTAACAATATATGGTTAAATAGTTGTTACAACTGAAATTTTACTTTCGATCTTAGATTTTTAATACTAGAAACACGGAAATAGCCAAAGCTTATTCTCCTAAATAGGTTTAGCAAATGAGGTGTGATATGGGTGTTAGAGAAGCAATTATTCAACCTAGTTTGAAACATTTATTAGATACGAAAGTAACGCATAATGCGTATATTTTGGATGATCAGGGTAAAGAAGTACAAATTACAACTGCCATGATTCGTACTGCGTGTCATCAATTATTAAAACAATGTCGTAGCATTAAAAACTAAGGGGCTTATCGAAGCCCCTTAGTTTTATTGATTATTCTTGTATTTCTGATTCGTTTTGCGGCATCAACTGACCGCTTGCAACTTTGGGCCTTCGACCCCTACAATCGCCTCAAAGCGTTGAATCTCTTCTTCTAAATGTGTAAGTAGATTCTGCATCTTCGGTAGTGCATTTCGACAAGCCGTCAAACCAACTTCAAGTTTATCTAAATAACTGGTCATGGTGATGTTGAGTGCCTGACCATCCAAAATGATTGAGGCAGGGTATAGTGCATCGAGTCGTGCCCCATTCCAATACAATGGCTCACGTGGGCCAGGGACATTTGAAATCACCAGATTAAACGCTTGGCGTTTAGGCAGTAAGCCTGAGGCAATGTTGAGACCAGCTGCACTATAAACAAACGCACTATAGTTTAAAATTTGGTTTGAATTCATGCGTTTGAACTTTTCTTTGGCATTTTGCACACTACGACGAACAATTGCGAGGCGCTCTAAAGGATCCTCCTTATGCGTACCTAAATTTGCCAGAATCATGGTGATACGGTTCGACATAGATGAATCATCATCGCGAACTGATGCAGGCACCATGGCTATTAAAGGCTTTTTAGGAAGTGCGTCTTGGGACAAAAGATATTCACGCAAGGCACCTGAACAAATTGCCAGTACGATGTCATTAATCGTGACCCCCAAACTTTTAGAAATATGACGTAAACGGTCAAACTCAAAAGACTGTGCTGCAAAACGGCGGGAGGAGCTAACCCGCTGGTTAAGAATAGAGCTGGGTGCTTGGAAGCTTGAAACATAATCAGGATTACGTCCCATATCTTTCATGACTGTTTGTGACAACTCATACATGACACGTGGTGTTGACTCAAGCTGGCCCATTACGCCATTCATTATTTTCTTAAAGCGACTAACATTCGGTTCTTTTAAACGCTTCGCACGAGGGCCTTCAACACACCATGGTGGCACAATACTCTTTGCGTTTGGATCTTGTGATAATGATTTTTCCACCAAACGCATACCCGCGATACCATCCACCATCGCATGGTGGATTTTGAAGTACATGGCAAAACGATTCCCTTCAATCCCTTCAATAATATGACAGGTCCATAACGGTTTAGCGCGGTCAATTAAACTACTGTGTTCCTGTGAAATGTAGGTGAGCAGTTCAAGAATACGCCCCGGTTGTGGGAGTGCGATATGACGAAAATGGTGATCAAGATCAAACTCTTCATCTTCATCCCAAAATAAACCGTTGAGTTTGTTGTTAAATGGAGGAATAGGAATAGATTTGGAGTTACGAATATCTGCAACTAAATTTTGAATGAAGCTGGCAGGTGCATTTTCAGGGATTTGGAATAAGAATAATCCACCGACATGCATGGGTTGCTGGCGTTTTTCAAGCGATAAAAAAATAAAGTCAATCGGATGTAATGGACGCATAGTCTGGATTGCCTCACTGCAATATCTGACCGCTCCTATGTGAGCAATCTTGTTAGAATTATAGAACTTAAAGCTAGTATATCGATTTTTTTTAACAATGGGAGCGCTTTGTGTGTATCCATTGGTTGCGAAAAACCACTGCGAAGCAGTGGTTTTAGTCTTTACTTTTTCAAATTACCTGCATGCAGGCCACATTCTTTGTGTGTCGCCTCCTCCCACCACCAACGTCCTTCACGTTCATGTTGGTTTGGTAGCACTGGACGTGTACATGGTTCACAGCCGATAGAAATAAAACCGCGTTCATGTAATGGGTTATAAGGCACTTCCATCATGCGGATGTAGCTCCACACATCGGCACTGGACCAGTTGGCAAGGGGATTGTATTTAATTAACTGTTTACCTTCGCCTGAAAACCCAACATCTGCCTGAACAACTGGAATCTCAGTTCGTGTGCCCGGACTTTGGTCTTTACGTTGACCCGTAATCCAACCATCTAAAGTCGCTAATTTTTTACGTAAAGGCTGAACTTTACGGATACCACAACACTCTTTATGATCATCTTGATAAAAGCTGAATAAACCTTTTTCATTGATCAGTTGTTGAACGGCATCTGCTTCTGGGAAGCAAATTTCGATATTAATGTTGTAGTGTTTACGCACAGTCTCGATAAATTGATACGTTTCGGCATGTAAACGTCCTGTGTCTAAGCTAAAGACACGGAAGGGTTTACCTAAGTTAGCAGCCATATCAATAAGTACGACATCTTCTGCACCTGAAAATGAGATGGCAATTTCACCCGTTTGATTCAGTGCAAGTGCTAAAATTTCACTTGGCGATTTATCAGCATATTCAGCTGCAAGAGCATCAACAAGATCAATAGTTGGAATGGTTGTCATGAGTATCCTGGCAATAGGCTTGGAATCTAACAAGACCTATATTACGTTATTTGCTGCGTATTTTAATAGAGTTCAAATAAGCCACTTATCACTAAAAAATAAATGCTTATGAAAAAAATAGATTTAAAAAACAGCAATGCATTATACAAATATTAAGCTATGATAGTTCAAAATTTTTCCACGTAAATAAAAGGGAGTATTCATGGAAGTTGTTTGCCTTGATCTAGAAGGGGTGTTAGTTCCAGAGATTTGGATTAACTTTGCTAAAAAAACAGGCATTAAAGCGCTTGAAGCAACCACACGTGATATTCCTGATTATGATGTGCTCATGACACAGCGTTTAAATATATTAAAAGAACATGGTTTAGGTTTAAATGATATTCAAGAAGTGATTGCGGAAATGGGACCATTTCCAGGGGCAAAAGAATTTGTTGAATGGTTACGTACACACTTTCAGCTCATTATTTTATCAGACACTTTCTACGAGTTTGCGCACCCATTAATGAAACAGCTGGGCTGGCCAACGATTTTTTGTCATAAGTTAGAGACTGATGAAAAGGGTATGATTACAACCTATAAGCTGCGCCAACCTGACCAAAAACGTGAAGCAGTTAAAGCATTGCATGGACTAAATTACCGTGTGATTGCCGCAGGTGATTCTTATAATGACACCACAATGTTAGGTGAAGCGGATAAAGGCTTTTTGTTTGATGCACCTGAAAATGTGATTGCTGAATTCCCACAATTCCCTGCAATTCATGGTTATGCCGCATTAAAAGAAGCAATTCGTGGTGCTTCGGTACGAGATATTCCTGCTTAATCTGAAGCTGAATACAATAAAGGGCATCATTTGATGCCCTTTGTTTTTATGCGATATTAACAGTGCATTGATTTAGAAGCGGTAGCCGATTTTTAGACCATAACCCAAAGCATAGTTGTCTTCAAATTCACCAACGTTTTTTGTACCCGTGCGTGCAGTGGCATCACCCAACCAGAAGTATTTTACGCCTGCTTGAATAAAGTAGTTTTCTGCAGGGCTGTATTGACCACCTAAGCCAACGCTCCAATAACCCTCAGTCGGGCCTAAAGTGGTGACCGGGTTACCCGCACCAGAGTCATAACCTACAGAAGCAGAACCAGACCAATGACTATTAAACTTGCGACCCACGCCTACGGTTGCAGACCATTGATCATCTGAATAGTCAATAAGGTTATTGCCAGAAGCTGCATTTAAAAACTTTGGTGTGACCGCAAATTGATCCCAATGTGCCCAACGGATATTGGCAAAAGCTAAAGTGTTAGCTGCAACACCTGTTTGAAAATCAATGTTTACTGATTGCGGAGTTACAACTTCAGTGAGTGCATTTGGCCGTTGAATTGCACCAAACCCAAAAGTTTCAGTAGTATCAAGTTCATGTTTGATTTCTGAACGATAGGTAATCGCAGTTTTTAACGCGATTTCAGGAATTTGATAAGCAAAACCAGCAAGCCAACCGTATGCTTCATCTTCTTTTAAATTAATGTCGTAGCTGCCAAGTTTAGAAGCACCCCCGTACGCAAGTCCACGTAAAGATACTTTACCTTGTACGGTTTGATAAACAGGACCTGCGTAGAAATTCCAGTTTTCTGTAGGTTGGTAACCAATTAAAGCTGAAAGATTGTGTGTTTCTACTTCTACTTGGGTTGCTTCACCATTCGCGCCAAAAACTGGATTATTTGAAGGGTAGAGAGATTCGGCGCCAAATGGTTGGTCATATAAAAGACCTATAGAAATGTGTTCAGTTGCTTGTACTTTAATCGCAGCAGCAGGGAAATAATAATCTTCTGCCATATCGTTAACTTTCAATTGATTAGATTGAACTTTGGGATCTAAAATTGAAATACCTGCTTCTGCATAATTACCCGGTTGTAAAAATGCAGCAATAGACTGACCAGAACGGTCTAAACCAGCAGCAAGCGCAGGTGTAAGTGGGAGAGTGCTAAGTAAAATAGCCGAATAAATTCTATTGAGCTTCATGGTCGTTCCCTGATGCCATCTGTAACAAAAATGTGCTGGGAAAGTAACATAATTTTAAAAAGAGTAAATACTCAGCTCTGTTGAAGAAATGAACTAAGGCGGTTAAATAAAAGGGTTGCTTAGAGTATTTATACTATATTTTTATATTAACTAAATGATAAATAAGAAAATAAAAATAAAAGATAAATTTTAAAAAATTAATATTTGGAGCAGGATTAATTGCTTGTAAAACAAGCAAATGATATGCAAGTGTATAAAATTAGAGTTAAAAAATAAAAACCACTCGAAAGTGGTTTTTATTAAATCAGAGCTTAGAAGCGATAGCCCATTTTTAAGCCGTAACCTAAAGCATGGTTATCTTCAAATTGTGCTACAGAGTTTCCTGTACCAAACATTGATGCAGGTTGAGCTTTAACATCACCTAACCAGAAGTACTTCACACCACCAGCGATAAAGTAGTTTGCAGCAGGTGAGAATTGCAGACCTAGGCCAACATTCCAGTAACCTTCAGTTGGACCTAAAGTTGAAACAGGGTTGCCTGCACCTGAATCCCAACCTACAGAGACATTACCTGCCCATTTTTCATTAAATTTACGGCCTACACCTACAGTAGCTGACCATTGATCATCTGTATAACCAACTAAATCAAAGCCATTTGGATTATCTGGGGTTAAGTTGGCAGCACCTAAAGCTTCTGAAACTGTGCCAAACTGTTCAGGACGAATTGAGAAATCTTCCCAGTTTACCCAACGCACATTAGCAAAAGCTACTGTATCAGCCATTACACCAGTTTGGAAATCAAGGTTTACAGATTGTGGAGTTGTAATCTTGGTAGAAGTATTTTCGTTATATACTGCACCTGGCCCAGGAACTAAACCAGTTAAAATTAAGCTTGTACCATATTCGTTGGTTGCTGCTTCGTGATCAATTTCAGAACGATAAGTTAATGATGCTTTTAATGCAATTTCAGGAATTTGGTAAGCTAAACCTGCAATCCAGCCTACTGCAGAATCTTCTTTCATATCTGCATTATATTGGCCTAATGCAATAGTAGAACCGTATGCGGTACCACGTAGTTGAACATTCCCTTTAATGGTCTGATATACCGCACCACCATATAGATTCCAGTTTTCAGTTGGTTGGAAGCCTACTAGGAATGTTAAATTTTCGGTTGTAACTTCTACTTCAGTTGCTTCTTGGCCGTTATGGAATAAGCCTTGTCCAGCAAATAATGCAGCTGGAAGACCCAAACCTGCTAATGCTGGGTTTGCTCCAGCATCACCAACTGAATAGGCCGCATCAGCACCAAAAGGTTGATCATATAAAAGACCCACTGATAAATTATCAGCTACTTGAAACTTTAATGCTGCACTTGGGAAGTAATAATCTTCGCCCATGTCTGATAGAGAGGTATTCTCAAGACCAGCTAATGCTGCAGGAATAGCAGGGTTAGGAGTATAGCCTGCATTAGCTTTACCAGATACAGATGGATCTAATACAGAAATACCAGCCTCAAAGTAATTACCTGGTTGTAAAAACGCTGCGATAGATTGACCTGAACGATCTAGAGCAGCGGCAAATGCCCCCGTCATTGGTACAGTTGCTAAAATCATTGCTGTGCTTAGTGCTTTTAATTTCATTATACATTTCCCTTGGGCTATAAAGTCTTTTATGACAGTTTTTGTTGATGCTTTAAGCTTTCATCTAGGATGATTTCGGCTTGTATTCACCGAGACCATTTGTTACTCCATGTGACAAAAATATCACAATTAAAATAAGAGTAAATACTCTAGATATAACTAATCAGTTCAAAAAATAATCATAATAGAGTTTTTATACTAAAAAAACACATTTATATAATTTAAGTTAATGAAAAATATAAATATATAACTTGAAATATAAAATTTATTTTTTGATTGAAAATCACTCAATTAAGCGTAAAAATAAATCCTTTTTGTGATTCGTATCACTTTTTTCTTTACTGTATTTATAATACAAAATTATATTTCGTAGATCATTTATCGATTATTTTTATTTAGAAGATCAAGTTATTGTTTTTTACATGATTAATATTGTCTACAGCGACAATGATAATTGTTGCGGTTATATTGCGTTGTGTCATAAAAAATATATAAAAGCTGAAACAAATGTTAAGAACAAAAATCTTTAGTTTTAAATATAGATGAATGAATACAGGTGGTTCTTAAGCGGTGTAATCAGCACTCAATCTTGACTTAAATTAAGCTGTAGTTTTGTTATACCGTTAAAAGCATAATTTATTAAAAAATTTAGAGTTTTAGTTCGCTATCGCTCTACTGTGAACCATAAATGATTAGAAGGATGGGCTTTGTTGTACAAACCTATTCTTAAAGCCATCTTTAGCAATATAATTTCCGAATGAAGAAGCCAGCACCTAAAATTGACCGTACAAGCAATTGCTCCTCATATAACCGAGTTCTCATTAATCGTGGAAATATTGCCATTTGGTTTGATCTTGAAACTCAGAGGTATGCTCATTATTGAACAAAGTAGCAAAACCAGAAGTCATACAATATGGCTTCGACTTTTGTCTCTTAACTCGGTTGGAGGAACGCCAAACCAACTTTTAAAGTTGCGACTAAAAATAGATAACTCTGCATAGCCCAACTGTAGAGCAATATCCGTCAAATTCACATTGCCTGCATCAAGCATACGCAGTGCTTCTTTTTTTCGGACATTTTCGAGTATATCTCGATAGCTTGTTCCTTGCATTTTTAAAGCGCGCTGAAGCTTTTTCGGATGCATGCCCATACACAGCGCGATCTTTTCAATGCTGCAGTCTCCTGTCGCCATTAGCATGCGGACTGAACTCTCTATCAGTGCGGTATTGTCTTCAGTTTTGGTGCTGCTTTGTGTTTCAAGCTGCTGTACGATTAGTTGATTAATGGCATCTTCATTAAAATTATAGGGTTTATAGCTTAAAAAGCTTGCAGGAAAATAAAGTGCATCTTCATCGGTTTCAAACTCTACCTGACATGAAAAATGAGCTTGGAAAGTTTGAGCACCTTTTTGTGGTGCTTTTTGCTTGAAGCAAATTTTTTCTGCATGCCACTGCGGGCCAATCAAATCTTTTAAAATATTCGCGACAAGGCAAATGGCCAGTTGTGATTTTTGTGGTACATCGGTGTTGTATTCACTTAAACGCACAAAGTTCAGCTTACAGAGCAGAGCATTATGTTGCGAGACGTGGAAGACAATGCCTTCAGCATGTAAATAGACATATTTTTGCGCCACGCTTAAGGCTTCAAGTATGCTCGTTTGTCGGGACATGTAGACGCCAATCAAACCGATTGTGCTAATATTTTGGAGTGCACCGAGTTTTAAACCGAAGCAATCATCCTGACAAGCTAAGGCCGCTTTTTCCAATAAATTTAAATAATGATCATAATGAATAAATGAATCTGGATCACGGAGTAAAGCAGGTAAAATCCCGATCTCTTTCAAGATTTCTATAGGATTTATGCCATAACTACGGACTAAGTCTTCAAAACCGCCGAGGCTGGCTGCACGAATATAACTTCCCATCACAACATTCCGTGTTGTCCTAAAAGATCAATTTAGTGTCCTAAAAAGTCAAGCATAATTCAAGTCATTTGTTAAAGTAGGATAAGAGATTATCTCAACCAACATAGAAAAGAAGTATTGAATCACCATTTTTAGCCGTGAAAGGAAAAGCATATGCAACTTACGGTTCAGTCTCATATCGAGCAAACAGTGATAGAACAGACATTGCACGATTGTTTTCAATTACAGCGCAAAAGCTTTCATCAACAAGGCATTGAAACGATTGCGCAACGTAAGCAACATTTACTGAATTTAAAAGCATTGATTAACGATCACCGTGAAGCAATTATTGACGCCCTGAATCGTGATTATGGCAATCGTTCACGTCATGAAACCTTATTGGCAGAAATTATTACTGTCACGGATGACATTAATGGCAGCATCAAACATTTGAAGCAATGGACTAAAGTGCAAAAAAGACATGTCGATTATAGCCTGTATTTTGGTGCAAAAAACCGTGTGATTCCGCAGCCGCTGGGGGTGATTGGAATTATTGTGCCGTGGAATTTCCCCATTAATTTGATGTTTTCACAGTTGTCAGCTGTGTTTGCTGCGGGAAATACCGCTATGGTTAAAATGTCTGAAAATTCAAGACATTTGGCTGAATTACTGATTGAGTTAAGTCCCAAATACTTTAAAGCGGAAAAATTACAGATTTTCGATGAGACTGGTGAAGTGGGCATCGCATTTTCAAAACTGCCGTTTGACCACCTGATGTTTACTGGTTCTGGTGCGACAGGGCGTAAAGTCATGGCTGCTGCAGCACAAAACTTAACCCCTGTGACTTTGGAGCTGGGTGGTAAATCTCCTGCAGTGATTGACCCTGAATACCCGATTGAGAAAGCTGTAGAACGCATTATGTTTGTGAAACAGTTTAATGCGGGACAAATTTGTACCAATGTCGATTATTTATTTGTACATGAGTCGAGGTTACAAGCGTTTATTCAAACCGCGGCAGCGTGGGTTCAGGAACATGTGCCTGATATTCATAGCAAAGATTATACTTCTGTGATTGATGAGCGTGCCTTTCAGCGCTTAGTACATAGCTTGGCAGATGCTGAAGCCAAAGGGGCTAGTTTAATTAATTTAAATCAGCAAGAGCCTGATGCTGCGACACGAAAATTCCCACTGACTTTGGTGTTGAACAGTAATGATGAGATGGAAATTGATACGCGTGAAACCTTTGGCCCGATCTTGATGGTCAAAACCTACCAAAAGCCTGAAGATGTGGTTGACTATATTGTTCAGCGTGATCGTCCATTGGCCTTTTATCCATTTAGCAATAATAAAAGCTTAGTCGAATTTTATATCAGCAGAGTTATGTCGGGCGGGGTTTCGGTCAATGATGCCTTATTTCATGTCGGGCAGCATGACTTACCATTTGGTGGAGTCGGTGCCAGCGGGATGGGGCACTATCATGGTTATGAAGGCTTTTTGACTTTTTCCAAAATGCGTCCTGTGTTTTATCAGGCGGGTTTTTCGAGCTTGAAGTTTCTCGCGCCGCCTTACGGAAAATTTGCCAATTGGCTGCTGAATTTATTGATCCGCATCAAGTCATAAGCGCTTAAATTTTAAAACATCAACATCAACATCAACATCACTTTTCACTTCAAGATGGATATTTTGAAGTGAAGGAATTAGTGTATTTAAAAACAGAAAAATAAAACTATTAAAGGAGTTAATAGTATGAATAATAAAGATTTTGATTATGATCAAATCGTGATTGGCTCAGGCTTTGGTGGATCGGTCAGTGCTTTACGCCTCAGTGAAAAAGGCTATAAAGTCCTGATTTTGGAGAAAGGATTACGCCGTGAAGACAAGGATTTTCCAACCACCAATTTAGACACCAAAAACTATTTGTGGCGACCTGAACTGGGATTCAGAGGTACGATGCAATTTACTTTCACCAGTAAAACCACCATTTTGCATGGGGTGGGCGTTGGTGGGGGCTCACAAATTTATGCCAATGTACATTTAATTCCACCTGATGCAGTTTTTGAGTCGGAGGCATGGACCAAGATTCGTAAAGACTGGAAAGACACCTTAAAGCCGTTTTATGGTCTCGCTCAACGTATGTTGGGTACAGCGAATAATACTTATACCAATATTGCAGACGACACGTTAAAAGAAGTTGCGAGTGAAATTGGATATGCAAATTCATTTAAAACGGTGAATACGGGGGTCTTCTTTTCGCAAGTAGCTGGTCAAGAAGGACAGTTAGCGAAAGATCCGTATTTCAATGGAGATGGACCAGATCGTAACTCCTGTATTTATTGTGGCGCTTGTATGTTGGGGTGTCGCAGTAATGCCAAAAATACCCTCATGAAAAATTACTTGTATTTTGCTGAACGTAATGGCGTTGAAATTCGTCCAAGTTCAGAAGTGGTGAAAATTACACCACTGAATGAAGATGGTAGCGCAGGTTACGAAGTAATAGTCAAAGAAACCCTTGGGAAACAAGTTCGTCAGTATAGTTTGCGCAGTCGTGGGGTGGTGTTATCTGCGGGTGTAATGGGCACTGTACCGATGTTGTTAAAAATGCGTGATCAGCATAAAACTTTACCCAATATTTCTTCATTGCTGGGACAGGAAGTTCGGACGAACTCGGAAACCCTGACCACAGTGAACAATACTGGTAAAAAACTGGATGATGGTGTGGCAATCAGCTCCTTTATTTCAGTCGATGCAGATACCAATATCGAGGTCACACGTTTCCCTGAAGGTGCGGATGCTTCATGGATTTATATTCCATACGTGCCGATGGTGACCGGTCAGGGCTTTATGCGCTTTATGAAGTTTGTGCTAAACACTTTAATACATCCCTTAAAAACCTTTAAAGTACTGCGTTATAAGGGTAAAGCCAAAGATTCGATCATTTTATTGGTAATGCAAAAGTCTGAAGCATTCATTCATTTTGAATGGCGTAGAAAGTGGTATCGACTGTTCCAGAATAGTATTACTGCCGTGCAAAAAGAAGGGGATACGCCACTCACAGTTTCATTCCCTGCGGCTGAAGAAGCCACTAAAATGATTGCACAAAAGTTGGGTGGAGAGCCAGGTTCTGCACTTACTGAAATTCTACTGGGAACGCCAACGACAGCACATATTATGAGTGGTGTCGCGATGGGTAATGACAAGTCGAATGGCGTTGTGGACTTCACTGGTCAAGTCTTTGGTTATCAAAATTTACGCGTATTAGATGGTTCGATTGTACCTGGAAATTTAGGTGTGAATCCCTCACTGACCATTACCGCACTGTCTGAATTTGCGATGAGTCAAATCCCAGTGTTCTCCGCAGAGCGGGCAGCAAAGATTCAGCGTATCCAGTTTAGTCAGCCTTTGGACGGACAGGTGTCTGACTTGAAGGGTACTGGTGATTTAGCCAGTGCATTAAGCAATGCTTAAAAAAAGTGGATATGGTTTGGGCTGGTGATGGTGCCTAATACGGCAAATTAGACAGCCGAAGCAATACAATCTTGAGATCATTATCCCTCTAACGCTGTATTACAGCGTTAGAGGTCGTTGCTGATTTTATGGGCTATAATTCAGAAATTCCTAAGCTAAGAAGAGAGCGAAAAGCTGTCTTACTTTTTTACCGATCAATGAGTAATTGGGGGGCATTATTGAGTCTATTCATAAACCCAAAAGCCATGGTTTATTTTTTCTTGTTATAAAATATGACTAGTAAAATCAAAATAGTAATTAAGATCAAAGTAATCATGACTGTTTCCATAGCTTGACCTCTAAATCTTGTATTTTATCTAATTTTAACATGTTCATTCGATCACTATATATTTAAAAAAGATCATTTTTCCTTCTTTAAATATGGAGTTGCATATATATGTTTATTCGTATATAAATATATGTAAAGATTCAATTGAGTTTGAGCAAATGACCGCTACTCCAAAAGTGAAGATTTATCACAACCCTGAATGTGGAACATCACGCAATACACTGGCGTTAATTCGTAATGCCAATATTGAACCTGAAGTGATTGAGTACCTTGTAACACCTCCATCTAAAAATGAACTGATTCAAATGATCGCGGATGCAGGTTTAACGGTGAGAGAAGCGATTCGTAAGAATGTTGATCCTTATCGTGATCTAGAGTTGGACCGTGAGGACTGGACGGATGAACAGCTTTTAGATTTTATGCTGCAGCATCCAATTTTGATTAACCGTCCATTTGTAGTGACTGAATTAGGAACTCGTTTAAGTCGTCCGTCAGAATTGGTTTTAGAAATTCTGCCACTCCCACAAAAGGGTGCTTTTACTAAAGAAGACGGTGAACAAGTGCTGGATGAAAATGGGCAGCGATTAAAATAAATATGTGATGGGTATCTGTGAGTATTGTTATATCCAGAAGTATGAGTGAGTGAAAGTATGGATCAAATCAATTTTTTTAAATGTTTAGCGGATCAAACGCGATTCAACATTGTGATGTTGGTTGTGGTTAATCATGAGCAGTGTGTCTGTGATTTGACTGAAAAATTACAACTTAGCCAACCTAAGATTTCGCGGCACTTAGCTTTACTGCGCTCTTCAGGTCTTTTACAAGATCGACGTCAAGGGCAATGGGTCTATTACAGTCTCAATCCTAATTTACCCACTTGGTGCGTAGACGTACTTAATACCCTCAAAAATGCTGACTTACAGCCCCAAATTGAACGCCCTTTTTCGCAAATAAAGAGTTATTGCGAGTAGATCAATATGAAATTCCTTTTTTTATGCACAGGAAATAGCTGTCGCAGCATTTTGTCCGAAGTGTTGTTTAATAGTCGTGCTCCAGAGGGTTGGAAAGCCTATAGTGCAGGCAGCCAGCCATCTGGACATGTGCATCCATTGACCATTGAAACTCTAGAAAACTTAGGTCTTTCAACCGAAGGTTTGTGGAGTAAAACCATTGATGACTGCGAACAATACCAACCTGATGTGGTGATTACGGTTTGTGATTCAGCCGCTCAGGAAGCTTGCCCACTTTATTTAGGTGGAGCAATCAAGGCACATTGGGGCTTGGCTGATCCATCACATTTAGTCTTGTCGAAAGAAGCAAAACTCAAAGCCTTCCAAGTCACTGTGGATCATATCAACCGTCGCTTAGATGCTTTATGGACATTCGATACAACACATACGTCTCGCCTAGATTTGATTGCGGCAATCCATCAAATTTCGCAGATTAAATGAGATCATCATGGCTCAACAAAAATTATCCTTTTTAGATCGTAACCTCACGCTATGGATTTTTATTGCGATGGGGTTCGGAATAGCGATAGGTGTGTTCTTTCCACAAGCCTCAGTGGCATTGGATAAAATGAGTGTGGATTCCGTCAATATTCCAATTGCGATTGGTTTGATTCTGATGATGTATCCACCATTAGCTAAAGTGGATTATGCCGCGCTACCACAAGTGTTTAAAGACAAAAAAACCTTAACTTTGTCTTTGGTACAGAACTGGGTGATAGCACCTGTTCTGATGTTTGCATTAGCCATCATTTTTCTACATAGCTATCCAGAGTATATGACAGGCTTAATCTTGATAGGACTGGCTCGTTGTATTGCCATGGTCTTGGTTTGGAATGGTTTAGCCTGTGGGGATAACCAATATGTTGCTGCATTGGTGGCCTTTAACAGTATCTTCCAGATTTTATTCTTCAGTACCTATGCTTGGTTGTTCTTGACCTTTTTACCGCCTTATTTTGGCGTTGCAGGGCAAGTGATCAATGTCGATTTCTGGACCATTACCCATGCGGTACTGGTGTATTTGGGAATTCCATTTTTCCTTGGCTTTATGACGCGATTCACTCTAGTAAAAGCTAAAGGTCTGGATTGGTATCAACATGTCTTTTTACCGAAGATCAGTCCACTGAGTTTGTTGGCGTTATTGTTCACGATTGTGGCGATGTTTAGTCTCAAAGGGAACGACGTAGTGAGCTTACCGATGGATGTCTTGCATATTGCGATTCCATTGACGATTTACTTTATCGTGATGTTCTTCATCAGCTTCTTCATGAGCAAATGGATGGGGAACGATTATCCTAAAACCACAGCTATTTCTTTTACAGCTGCGGGAAATAACTTTGAATTGGCGCTGGCTGTCGCGATTGCGACCTTTGGTTTAGCTTCACCAGTCGCATTTACCACGGTGATCGGCCCATTGGTTGAAGTACCAGTGTTGATTGCTTTGGTCAGTGTGTCTTTGTGGCTTAGAAAAAAGTTTTTTAAAGCAGAGGTGTAATTTCTATGATTCTCCCAAATGTAGATATGAATCTTCTCGATCAACCGACTTTAGAAAAGGTACAAGCTAAAGAGTTGGATCATCCACCACGTATTTTGCTGCTCTATGGCTCTAACCGTGAGCGTTCATACAGCCGATTAGCGGTGATGGAAGCTGGGCGTATTTTGGAGCATTTTGGTGCTGAAGTAAAAATCTTTCATCCTAAGGGCTTGCCTTTACCTGAAGATGCGGACACTGAGCATCCCAAAGTTAAAGAGTTGCATGACCTACTCGCATGGGCAGAAGGGATGGTATGGTGTTCGCCGGAACGTCATGGCTCCATGAGTTCAATTTTTAAATCACAAATTGATTGGATTCCATTGGCAGGTGGTGCGATTCGTGCAACCCAAGGCAAGACTTTGGCGCTCATGCAAGTCAGTGGTGGATCGCAGTCTTTTAACAGCTTAAACCAGATGCGTATTTTAGGCCGTTGGATGCGGATGATCACCATTCCAAACCAATCGTCTATTCCCAAAGCTTTTTTAGAGTTTGAAGAAGATGGCAGGATGAAACCTTCAGCTTTTTATGATCGAATTGTCGATGTCATGGAGGAGCTGTATAAATTCACGCTACTGACGCGTGGGCAAAGTCAGTACCTCACAGACCGTTATTCAGAGCGAAAAGAGTCGGCAGAAGAATTATCTAAGCGTGTTAATCAACGGAGTTTATAAACTCTAGATGATCAAAGATGTTGAAAAGTAGCTTGTGCAATTGAAAAGCCCAATTACAGATTTGATCAGTTTTTAAAAGTCACTTAGTTTGTTGAATAGACTGGGCTTTTTTAATTATGAATATGGTTTCACTATAGCAAATGGGAGAGTGGCTTTGGCACAACTACAAGCAGAAGTCGATGTGGTTATTATTGGTGGTGGTCAGTCGGCACTTGCTACAGCTTATTTTCTCAAACGTAAAAAAGTTCCATTTGTGATTTTAGATGATCAATCGCAAGCTGGCGGTGCATGGCTGCATGCATGGCAGTCGCTACGTCTTTTTTCACCGCATACATGGAGTTCGTTGTCGGGTTGGATGATGCCAACGACTGAACACACCTACCCAACGCGAAATGAAGTGATCGAATATTTGTCGGCATACGAGCAACGCTATCAATTTCCGACCATTCGGCCAGTCCATGTCGATCATATTGAACAAAAAGATGGCTATTTAGATGTGTATGCTAGAGATCAATATTGGCGGGCAAAGGCTGTGGTCAGTGCAACAGGTACATGGAGCCAGCCTCATATTCCTAATGATATTGGACGTGAAAAATTTAAAGGAATACAGCTTCATTCAGCGGACTATGTCAATGCAGCGCCTTTTAAAAATAAGAAAGTCATCGTTGTCGGTGGTGGTAACTCAGGCGCACAAATTCTTGCCGAAGTTTCAAAAGTGGCAGAAACAACTTGGGTCACGATGACAGCACCAGCATTTTTATCAGATGATGTGGATGGGCGGGTCTTGTTTCTTCGTGCAACGGAGCGTTTAAAAGCACAACAGGAAGGTCGGAGTTTGGAACAGCTCGCAGGTGGGTTGGGAGATATTGTCATGATTGACAGTGTCAAAGAGGCAAGAACACGAGGAGTTTTGCACAGTCGAGAGCCTTTTGTAGCATTTGCTGAGCATTCGGTTATTTGGGCTGATGGTTCAACACAAGTGGTAGATGCTGTCATTTGGTGTACAGGATTTAACCCTGCACTTAATCATTTAAGAGGTCTTGGTGTGGTAGAGCCTGATCAAACGGTTGCTGTTCATAATGGGCGTTCAATGAAAGTAAATAACTTATGGTTGGTTGGCTATGGTGAGTGGACAGGCATGGCATCGGCGACTTTAATTGGAGTGTCCAGAACAGCAAGAGCTGCGGCTGATGAAATTGCTGCCTATTTGACTGGTGCTTAAACCTATAAGTTTAAAGGGATGCATAGACAGGTTTCATGCATGAACAATTTGATTCGATACGGATGAGGACGGAAATAGGATTCGCCGTGAAGCAAATGGAAAGCAATTATTGATGATTGATAGGAGATTTAAGGTACTCTAAGTAGCTAATTAAAATAAGAAATCCTATCTATTTAAATCATAAAAGCAGCCGAAGCTGCTTTGCGTTTTTTATCATCGTTGAAGTTGCCTCTAAGGCATTCACCATCAGCACAACTTCCGCCAGACTTAAGCGTCTACTTTGGCGGTACGAGAGTTTTGGCTTAATTCATCTGCATGTAGGAAGTGCGTATGCTGCGGTGCGCGTTTGGTTTTGCTCCATTCTTCCAGCATGTCATATTTCATTTGTTCTGTAATCATGGCAATTTTTTGTGGCGCTTTTTCATCGTCATAGGCCAGTTCCAAACGATGACCATTTGGATCAAAGAAATAAATTGAGTGGAAAATACCATGATTGGTAATGCCCAAGACCTCTATGCCATTGGCTTCTAGGTGTTCTTTAGCATCAATCAGTGCCTGACGGTCTTTGACTTTGAGTGCAATGTGCTGCACCCATTTTGGGGTGTTTTCATCACGGCCCATTTCAGGCTGGGTTGGCAGTTCAAAGAAAGCCAGAACATTACCATTTCCTGCGTCTAGGAATAGGTGCATATAGGGATCAAAGGCTTTGGTTGAAGGGACATGGTCTTCAGCAAAGGCGAGAATGAAATCCATATTTAGGTTTTTTTTGTACCATTCCACCGTTTCTTTGGCATCTTTACAACGGTAGGCCACGTGGTGGATTTTTTCAATTTGAATGGTCATTTTTATATCCTTATAAAAAACTTAAGAGGCTTCAAGCTGCATTTCAGGTGCAGCGTGTTGAAAGGCTTCTAAAGTGTTGCAATGGGTGTAGATCGAACAAATTTTTGGATAATCGGATAAATCAAGATTAAAACGTAGAGCGTTATAGACTTGTGGAATCAGGCAGCAGTCCGCTAGGGTCGGCTGACTGCCAAAACAGAATTTGCCATTTGACTGTTCTAGCTGTGCTTCAAGGGCTTTAAAGCCCGTTAAAACCCAGTGTTTATACCAAGCTATTTTCTGCGCATCACTTACTTCCAATGTACCCACCAGATACTGAAGTACCCGTAGGTTGTTGAGCGGATGGGTGTCGCAGGCGATACTTAAACTAAATGCACGGATCAAAGCACGCTGCTGCAAGTCTTGAGGGAGCAGGGCCGTGTCTGGGAATTTTTCTTCTAAATATTCAAGAATACTTAGCGATTGGGTCAAGACAAAATCTTGCTCTGCCCATGTGGGCACCAGCTCACTTGCATTGAGCTCACGGTAGCTTTCACTATGCTGTTCACCGCCATTATTGACTAAGTGGACAGGTACATGTTCAGCAGTCAGACCTTTTAAATTCAGGCCAATACGAACTCGGTAAGCCGCAGAACTACGAAAATAGGTATACAGTTTCATCAGCAACATCCTAGTCTGCAATTATTGGGTAAAACCAAAATCCACTGCTGGCAGAATTTTGCCACTGACTTCACCAAAGCCAATCCGTAAATCATCTTTTTCGCAATAGCCTTTTATAATGACGGTATCGCCGTCTTGAATGAAGTTACGCTGTTCGCCATTTGATAGCATTAAAGGTTTGGTGGCATTCCATGTGATTTCGAGCAATGAACCATAAGAATCTGGAGTTGGTCCTGAAATGGTCCCTGAACCCATCAAATCACCGACCTGCAAGTTACAGCCCGCAATCGTATGATGTGTGAGCTGCTGAGCCATGGACCAATACATATATTTAAAGTTGGTTGTGCAGATCACATCACTTTTGTCGTCATTCTCAGGCTGAATTTCTACCGAAAGATGAATGTCATAGCTGTTGCTGCTGTTGTCTTCACGTAGATAAGCCAAAGGTTTCGGTTCTTGTTCAGGTGAACTGGTTTTAAATGGCTCAAGTGCTTCTAGCGTCACAATCCAAGGTGAAATGGACGACGCAAAAGTTTTGGCATTAAACGGACCAAGTGGCACGTATTCCCATTGTTGCAAGTCACGTGCAGACCAGTCATTAAACAGCACCATACCGAAAATATGATCCCAAGCGTTTTCAATTGAAACAGGTTGACCCAGTTGACTTGATTTACCTACGATAAAACCAGTTTCAAGTTCAAAGTCGAGTTTACGACAAGCAGAAAATACAGGACGTTCTGAATCTGACAGCTTGATTTGTCCTGATGGACGGACAATGTCTGTACCACTCACAATGACCGAGCTGGCACGACCGTTATAACCAACAGGGAGTTCTGACCAGTTGGGCAGCAGCGCATTTTTCGGGTCACGGAACATGCAACCGACATTGGTGGCATGTTCTTTAGATGAATAGAAATCGGTATAGCCCGGGATGTGTACAGGCATATGCATTTTGACGTCTGATTGTTTGAAGAAAACCTGATCACGCAGGGCCTGATTGTCACGAAGTTCAGGATTATCTGCGGACAACAAAGCTTGTAATTCTGCGCGGACTTTAGACCAATTGGCTTGACCTGATTCAATAAACAAATTCAGTGTCGGTTGATTAAAGAGCAGTTTGCCATCTGCCTGTTTGCAATAACCATGCGCTTCCAGTACCGCCAGATCAACCACCCATTCTCCCAGTGCTACGCCAGCACGGGCCTGCGAATTGTGTTTTTCACTAAAAATGCCATAAGGCAGGTTTTCTAGCGGGAAATCTGAATGTGCAGCAATTTCAACAAATGACTTCAAGCGTTTGCTCATGGATATTGATCCTTTCCGTGGAAAATTTACGTTCTAGATAGAATCATACTTATATTTTAAAATTACGCAATAAATAATTTATTTATGAATAGTGTAAATTATTAAACTGTACTACTCTGAATGAGAGAGTCAGGTTTAGATGGCTCACATTTTTGATTTAAGTAGTACAATTCACCAATGGAGTTATGACAACTAATGCAGCTATGCAGGGTAAAGCGATGAGTGTTGAGGAAGAAAAAATACAGGGAGGGGTTCAGTCTCTGGAAGTTGGATTAACCGTATTAGATGCATTGACCGCACATAATGCACCGATGATGTTAAAAGAGCTGTCCGAAGTTTTATCCATGCACCCGGCCAAAGTACACCGTTATGTGGTGAGTTTGATTCGTAAAGGTTATGCTCAGCAATTAACTGATGGGCGTTATAGTTTAGGTGAGCGCGCACATGCTTTTGGGGTGAATGCACTCAAGCGAACAGATATGCTGGAATTAAGCCAGCGTTATATTCAGGACATTCAGCAACATCTGAATTGCAGTATTCATGTGAGTAAATGGTTTGCCGATGGCGCGGTCGTGGTTCAGTCTCTAGAATCTAACCATGTCTTTAATATTATTACTCGAGTCGGTTCACGCATGCCGCTGCTGAAATCTGCGACAGGGCGCTTACATGCCTGCTTCCAGCCTGAGCACATCATCAAGCCATTATTGGAAAAAGAATGGGAAAGTAGCGTTAAACCAGAGCAGTATCCTGCAAATTGGGAAGATTTTTTAGAACTGAAAGCGAAAATTCTGAGTCAAGGTTATGCTTCAGTCACAGGAGATATGATGGCTGGGATCAATGCGATTAGTATTCCAGTCTTTAATTTCACGCAGCAACTGGATCATGTCATTACTTGTATTGGCACAGAAGATCAGTTACCCGAAGGACAAATGCAGCAAGCAATTGATTATGTACTTGGCGTACAGCGACAGATCGATGCTTTATTTCATCCAGCTGCTGCCATATAAAAGCGTCGCTTACATTGAAAAGATGAATTAAGTTTTAAATCCACCCTCTGGTGGATTTTTTTATGGGGTTGTGGAGTCAGACAGTCGAAATATTTGATTTTTTTGCCGCACTGTCTAAAAGAAAGGGGGCATGAAATAGATAGTTAAGCTGAAACCCGTAGACTTAGGTTGCCTTGATTCAAGTTCTGAAAAATAACGATAAAAAAGGCTTCTAACCCTAGAGTGAGAAGCCTAAGTAAACATGATATATCTTAAGCAAGCACAGACTCAGTGGAACTTGCAGCTTTAAGCACAGTTGCCATCGATTCGGCCACATAATCAATATTGTTTAAATTCAGGCCAGCAGTACACATACGGCCGCTGCGGACTAAATAAATACCATAATCGTGTTTCAGCAAATCGACCTGTTCTGCACTTAAGCCCGTATAACTAAACATGCCTTGTTGCTGGGTCAGATAGCTAAAGTCCATATCTGGTAGCGCTTGAGTGAGTTTGTCTTCAAGTAAGCGACGCATCAGTAAAATGCGCTGACGCATTTCTTCTAATTCAGACTGCCATAGCTGAGACAACGCTGTGTCATTTAATACCTGACTCACCAATAACGCACCATTAGCTGCTGGGCTAGAATAAATGCGACGGACTGTCGCTTTAAGCTGACCCAATACATTTTGGGCAATGTTTGCGTCATCACAGACAAAGCTTAAGCTACCAACGCGCTCGCCATATAGGGAGAAAATCTTGGAAAAAGAATGGCTGACAATAAAGTTCATACCAGACCGATCTAGCGCATGGATAGCATAAGCATCTTGCTCCAAGCCTTGGCCAAAACCTTGATAGGCCATGTCCAAGAAAGGAATCAAGTCATTTGCTTTTAGAACCTCAATCACTTGATCCCATTCATGAGGTGCTAAATCTGCACCTGTCGGGTTATGACAGCAAGGATGCAGTAGTACGATACTTTGAGCAGGTAGCTGCTTTAGGGTATCTAGCATCGCAGTTAGATTTACGGCATGGGTGTCCGCATCGTAATACGGATAGAAATGGGTTTGAACACCAGCGCCATTAAAGATCGCAATATGGTTTTCCCAAGTCGGCTGACTGACCCAGATCTCGGACTGCGGAAAGTATTTGTTCAAGAAGTCTGCACCCACTTTGAGTGCACCAGAACCACCCAAAGTCTGAATGGTGACGACACGCCCTTGCTGACGGGCAGGGCTCGCCTGACCGAAAATGAGTTCTTGTGCAGCCTGATTAAAGCTTTTGAGCCCATCCATCGGCAAATAGACTCGGACTTTGTCATAGTCTGGAATTAAATGAGTATAGGCTTTTTGAACCGACTGTAGCTGCGGCACGATATTATCTTCATTATAATAAAGTCCGATACTGAGATTGACCTTATTCTGGCGCGCATCTTTGCTGAATTCCTCCATCAGAGAAAGAATCGGGTCACCTGCATAGGCATCAATATGTTGAAACATGAATACATCCTAATATGATAAATACGATATTACGCTTCTGGTAAGGAAGTGATTTTACTTTTTTCAAGCAACGCAACATGATCTTCTTGCTTCCGTTTAAAGAGATAAGCCGTCAGTAAAATCGCGATCCAGACAGGAATCATGAGAACTGCAATTTGCATATCTGGGCTACGACTCATAATGAGCAGAATACTCGCCATGAAGGCAATACATAAATAATTGGTAAATGGATAGGCCACACTTGGAAAGTGAGTTTTTACCTGCATGCGATTCATGGCTTTTTTAAACTTTAAATGTGTATAAGAAATCACGACCCAGTTAATCACAATAGCCGCTACGACCAGCATCATGAGTAAGTTAAATGCTTTTTCAGGAAATAAATAGTTAATCAGAACACATATTAAAGTAAAGAAAGCTGAAACCATAATGGCATTTACAGGAATACCACGCGGATTAATTTTGCTTAAAAATTTTGGGGCATTACCTTGTTGTGCTAGTCCAAGCAGCATTCGGCTGGTACAGTAATTGGTGCTGTTATAGACAGAAACAGCCGCAGTCAAAACCACAAAATTCAAAACAGCGGCCACGGTCTGGCTGCCTAAAGAGTCGAAAATCAATACAAAAGGACTACCGCCTTCAGCCATCATATTCCATGGATAAAGCGACAAAATTACGACCAAGCTCAAGATATAAAACAATAAGACGCGGTAAACAATTTGATTGACGGCTTTTGGGAGAGTTTTCTGAGGATTATCTGTCTCTGCTGCTGCAATACCTACCAGTTCAATTCCACCGAAAGCAAACATAATCATGGCCATAGCCATCACTAAACCTGTAATACCATTGGGGAAGAAGCCGCCGAGCTGCCATAAATTTTGTAAGCTAGACTGGCTATGACCACTACCGCTGGCCAACAAGTAACTACCAAAAGCAATCATGGCAATAATTGCCACGACCTTAATGATGGCTAACCAAAATTCCATTTCACCAAATAATTTCACGTGCAGTAAATTAATGACATTAATGAAAATAAAGAAACCCAAAGCAGAAACCCACGTTGGAATATCAGGCCACCAGTAATGGATATAGAGGCCGACAGCACTGAGTTCAGCCATACACACTAAAATATTCAGTACCCAATAATTCCAGCCAGACATAAAGCCCGCAAATTTGCCCCAGTATTTATAAGCAAAATGACTAAAAGAACCGCTCACGGGTTCATGCACAATCATTTCACCGAGCTGGCGCATCATGAGAAAGGCTATAAGGCCTGCGATGGCATAGCCTAAAATAACAGAAGGTCCTGCGAGTTTGATGGTTTGTGAAATACCGAGGAAGAGCCCTGTGCCGATAGAACCACCGAGAGCGATGAGCTGAATATGACGATTACTTAAACCTTTTTTCAGGTTTCCTTGTTCAATGTGCTGCATTTTTATTCTTCATCCATGTGAGATAAAGCCTTGAACCATGATGATGTTTCGTTATTTTTATATTGTCATCGGAGCAGACTTTAATTTTACGAGTATAGTTCTTGCACAAAAGTTAAATTTCCCTGTACATAAAACTATATGTACAGGGAAATTCTAGAAATCGTTTAAGCTTTAGATACATCTAAAACGCCACGTTTAATTTGGTCGCGTTCAATCGACTCAAATAGCGCTTTAAAGTTGCCTTCACCAAAACCATCGTCATCTTTACGTTGAATAAATTCAAAGAAGACAGGGCCTAGCATATTTTGGGAGAAAATTTGCAACAAGAGGCGTTTATTACCGTCTTTAGTATTGCCATCCAGCAAAATGCCCCGTTTTTGTAGTTCATCAGCAGGTTCACCGTGGTTAGGCAAACGCTCATCTAGCATTTCATAATAGGTATTTGGCGGAGGTGTCATGAATTTGGCACCTAAAGCTTTTAACTTGTCCCAAGTGCTAATCAGGTCATCACAAATGAAGGCAATATGCTGAATGCCTTCACCGTTAAACTCATTGAGGAATTCGGCAATCTGACCATTTCCTTTATCCGAATCTTCATTGAGCGGAATACGGATTTTGCCATCTGGCGCCGTGAGTGCCTTGGACGTCAGGCCAGTATATTCACCTTTAATATCGAAGTAGCGAATTTCTTGGAAGTTAAAAATCTTTTCATAGAAATCAGACCAATACTGCATACGGCCTTTATACACATTATGGGTCAAATGGTCGATTTCATATAAACCTGTGCCGACAGGATGAGAGGGTACATCATCAAAGAATATGAAGTCATTTTGGTAAATGTCACAATCGACGAGGAAAATAGGAGAGCCGCCAATCCCTTTAATTGCTGGGATATTTAGCTCCATCGGACCAACTTGGTTGTAAATTGGTTCAGCACCAATTTCTATCGCCTTTTTAAATGCCTTTGCCGCATTCTTGGTGCGGAAACCCATTGCACAGGCAGAAGGGCCATGTTCTTTATAGAAATAAGCTGCATATGATTCAGGCTGATAATTTAGAATGATATTAATCTTGCCCTGACGCCATAAATACGCATTTTTAGACTTATGTTTTGCCACTTTGCTGAACCCAATGGTTTCAAACACCGCATCTAGCTGACCATCTTTAGAAACAAATTCAATAAATTCGAATCCACACAGTTCTAATGGGTTGGCTAATTCATTCATACAACGTCCTCATTTCTTTTTTAAGCAATCCTATTGCTTATCTTTTTAACGATTCCTTTCAGAGCTAACGGACTGGTCGCTACAATTCTAGAGCGAGAGAGACAAGTCCGTTTGTCTGAAATGGGGCACTTGTTCAGCAGCATTCTCAATGTTGAGTGAGCAAGTGTAGAAGTTTTAATTCATCATACTTGATCTAAATTATTATTCAATACGTAATTTGATTACGTAATAAATAAAATTGGCAAATGATTGACCTATAAATTAAATTAATATTATTCATAAAAATATTTTTTAAAATAGGGGCGCTTTGTTATACCAAGATTTCAGAATGAAATCTGTGCTATAGCACTAAAATAGAAGGGAAAAATTGTGTATGGAATTTGGCTCATTCCGTGCATCTGTTGAGAACAGCTATTTTAAACAGCCAAACAACTGATTCGAGCACGAAAATTAATTGTAAAGTCTCTAGAACAGTTTGACTTAGTTAGACCTGATTTGAAAACCCAGATGTAGGTGTCGCCGCGAGCGAGTTTGAGCGGCTGTTGAATCAGCGTCCAAGTTTGAAGGGGATTATTAGTATCACATGTGATAAATCGAATTTTTAGTGTTTATGATTAGGCATAGAGAGGTTGAAAACAACCATAAAATGGTGCGCTCTGCGGGACTCGAATTGTTATTTTATGATATTGAAAATTAATAAAATATTTATTTATTTGTTTTATTTTACCGTAAATTATACCGTAAAAAATAAAAGTACTATAGGAATATTTAATCTCATTCTATGTTTGTATGATCAATCACCTTTAGTTTTATTTTTTAAATATTGGCCTACAAGCATTTGAGCTGAATGTGCAAAAGGTTGCGTTATCGGATGCAGGTTTAAGCATACACCTATAGCTGTTTGTAGCGCATTATTTTTCAAGTTCTCGAATTTTTCATGCATTTTTAAATTGTGAAGCTGTTCTTGGGCTAGTTGCTCTTTGAGTAAATTTATTTGTTCTTTTAAGTGTTGAATTTCAACATTGTCCTCTTTTCTGATATTGAGTAATTTCAACATTTGTTGTTCATTGAACCTCTTGTTTTCGTCTCTTTCTATTCTTTTTCGACTTAATTGGTAATTCAGTAGGTTTCTGTCAACCTGATGTTTCTTGCAAAAGTCAGCAACATTTATCTTTGAATCCATGTCTGCTTATCTCATTTAGATTGCTATGTTGAATTCTACACTAATAGAAAAATTGTATATTGGATTTTTATAATTTAAAGGTGACTTTATGAGACAAAAAATTAGAATCTTACGCCAATCTCAACTTTGAATAAGGCTTTCCAGTTGTAAAGGTGGATTTCCTAATCGTGTATTTAAAATTACTGCAATGGTATGTGAAAGAATCTTACGCGTAATTCTATGCGTTAAATGCCATAA